>CALFSF010000536.1 GCA_937917025.1 uncultured Paraburkholderia sp. | reverse complement strand
CCAGCCGGTAAAGCTTTCATCGAAACCATTCACCGTCGCGACATCGGCGGCCCACGCCGCCAGGTTGCAGCTCTTGATGCCGCGCCATTTGAAGCCGTTCACACGCCGCGCCTGAAAATCAGGCAGTTTGACGAACATCGGCAGGATCTTGTTCACCTGGCCGCGCGCACGTTGCCGCAGCCAGAACGCGGCAGGGCTGCGGATCACGTCGACGCGCCTCGCGAGCGCAGCTTCGGTCAGCTCGGGGCCGAGCAGGATGCGGCTGCCCGTCACCAGCGCGCCCGCACTCGCGAGACGCCGATGCCGCGCGATGAAATCGGGCTGCGGCACGCAATCGCCATCGAGGAAGATCAGATAATCGCCGCGCGCACGCGCGATGCCTTTGTTGCGGATCGCGGCCGCCCGAAAACCGTCATCCGGCTGCCACACGTGTTCGACCGGCACCGTAAGGCTCTTCGCCGCCTGTTCGACGGCCGCGCGAGTGTCTTCGGTCGAGCCGTCGTCGGCCACGACGACTTCAAAACGCCGGTCGGTTTGCCGGGCGCAGCCGGCCAGAACGAGAGCGAGCGCATCCGGACGGTTATAAGTCGAAACGATAAGGGAAACGAGGCGATTGTCGTTCACAAAAGCAGATCCAGTAAGGCCGCCGAACGGCGAAGAGACCGCTATCTTAGCGCAGCGCCACCGAGACCCGCGCGCCTGCCTGCACACCGCGTGCCAGGGTTCCAATGGTCTAGAATACGCGGATGCGGCGCGCCTGCTGCTCCGTCTTCCGGACACGCGTGCGCGCGCCGCAACATGCCGGACAGCTTCGGCTGCCATCGATACCAAGGCTCACTCTTCATGTCCGATCTACTCCCCTCGCTGCACGAAAGCGACAACCCCGCACCGTTGACGAAACGCGCCACGCTGTCCGTTATTGTCGTCGCGATGAACGAGGCGCACGACATTCGCGATTGCGTGGACTCCGTGCGCGGACTGGCGATGGAGACGATTGTCTTCGATTCGGGCAGCACAGACGGCACGCCCGATCTATGCCGCGCGCTCGGCGCGCGCGTGTTCGAAACCGATTGGCCCGGCGACGGCCCTCAAAAAAACCGCGCGCTCGACATTGCAACCGGAGACTGGGTGCTGTGTCTCGACGCGGACGAGCGCGTCGGCGACGAACTGCGGCTGGAAATCGAGCATCTGCTCGAGCACGGCACGACACATGCAGCGTTCTCGACGCCGCGCCGCTCCAGCTTTTGCGGCCGCTTCATGAAGCATTCCGGCTGGTGGCCCGATCGAATCGAGCGGCTGTTCCGGCGCGGCAGCGCGCGTTTCACCGACGTGCGCACGCATACCCGGCTTGTCATCGAAGGCACGGTCGGGCGCTTCAACGGGCCGATCATCCACATCGCGATCGGGGACCTGCAGGAAGCGCTGGACAAGGCCAATTCGTATTCGACGTCCGGCGCATTGACGATGGCCGAAAACGGCAAGCGCTCGTCGCTTGGCAAGGCGCTCGGCAAAGGCCTTTGGGCGTTCATCCGCACGTACATCATCCGGTGCGGTTTTCTCGACGGCGCCGAGGGCTTCATGCTTTCGGTGACGAATGCCGAAGGCACCTACTACCGGTACGCGAAGCTGGCGCTGCTGACGCGGGCAGGGCGAACGTCCACGGCCTCGGGTAGCACGCAACAGCCGGGACAAACCCACTGACGCAGGACGCCGGACGGAGCGCCTGCTCCGTCGGCTCAGATCGCGCGATCACGATCAATACACAATCTCAATCGAACTACCCGCAAACTCGCCGCGCAACGCCGCGATGAGATCATCTGTCGGCTTGACGCGCCAGGCGTCGCCCAGACGCACTTCGCCTTCCGCGTGCTCGCTGCGATAGACGACCTGCACGGCGAGACCATTGGGTATATGCACAGGCGTGCGCTGCCGGTCGCCGCCATAGCCGCCGCCGTTCCCCCCGCGCCCACCGCCACCGCCGCCACCGCGCGCAGCGACCGGCGCCGGTGCGACCTTCGCCGCCTCTTCGGGGCCTGCGCAATGGGCTTCCAGCACGCGACGCAGCGCGATCGCGTCCGCGTTCCCGTTCATCTCGACTTTCACCGCCTGCGCGTAACGGCTCCGCGCGCGCTCGAGATCCATCACGGCATCGACCGTGAAACGAATCCCGCCCGTGAACGCATCGTTGCGCGCCTGCCCTTGCACGACCAGCAGTTCGTCTTCCTTGAAGAGCTGCTTGTGAGCCTCGAACGTTTCGTTGAACACCGTGACTTCGCACTGGCCGGTACCGTCATCCAGCAGCGCGATCAGCATCTTGCCGCGCTGGGTCATCTGCGTGCGCAGCGACGCGATCACGCCTGCCACCAGCTTGTCACGCCCTTCCTTCAGCTCGCCGATCTTCTGGCGCACGAACCGGCGCACCTCGCCCTTGTATGCATCAAACAGATGGCCGGACAGATAAAATCCGAGCGCGGCCTTTTCTTCCTGCAGCTTTTTCTTCTCCGCCCATGCCGGCTCATCGACAAGCTCATGCCCTTGCGAAGGCTCGTCGCCCATGTCGAAGAGGCCCGCCTGCATCGCGTTGGCGCTCGCCTGATCGGCGGCTTCCATGGCGAGCGACACCGACGCGATCAGTTGCGCGCGGTTGTCATGCAGCAGATCGAACGCACCCGCGCGAATCAGTGCCTCGACCGTGCGGCGGTTCACCACGCGACGATCGATACGGTTGCAGAAATCGAAGATATCGATGAACGGGCCGTCTTCACGCGCGCGAAGGATCTCTTCGATCGCGTTCTGACCGCTGCCCTTGATCGCACCGAGACCGTAGCGAATCGTTTTCGAACGCTTGCCGTCAGACTCCGCGACCGGCTCGAAGCGATACGCGGACTGGTTGATATCCGGCGGCAAGACCTTCATGCCGTTCGAGATGCAGTCTTCGAACAGGATCTTGACCTTGTCGGTGTCGTCCATGGCGAGCGACATATTCGCCGCCATGAATTCCGCCGGATGGTGCGCCTTCAGCCACGCCGTGTAGTACGCGAGCAGCGCGTACGCCGCCGCATGCGACTTGTTGAAGCCGTAGCCGGCGAACTTCTCCATCAAGTCGAAGATTTCGTCGGCCTTTTCGCCTGTCAGGCCGTTCTTCGCCGCACCTTCGCGGAACAACGCGCGGTGCTCGGCCATTTCCTCGGCCTTCTTCTTGCCCATCGCGCGACGCAACAGGTCGGCGCCGCCCAGCGAATAGCCGCCGATGATCTGCGCCATCTGCATCACCTGCTCCTGGTAGACCATGATGCCGTAGGTCTCTTTCAGAACAGGTTCGACGCGCGGATCCGGATACTCGACGACTTCGCGCCCGTGCTTACGCGCGCAGAAGCTCGGGATCAGGTCCATCGGGCCCGGACGGTACAGCGCCACGAGCGCGATGATGTCTTCGAAGCGGTCGGGCTGCGCGTCCTTCAGCATGCCCTGCATGCCGCGGCTTTCCAGCTGGAACACCGCAACCGTATTGGCCTTCTTCAGGATCGAGAACGACGCCGGGTCGTCGAGCGGCACCTGCGCGAGCGACCAGTCCTGCTTCGATGGGTCCAGACGCCGGATGTAGCGCTCGGCCCAGTCGAGGATCGTCAGCGTGGTGAGACCCAGAAAGTCGAACTTCACGAGGCCGACGGCTTCGACGTCGTCCTTGTCGTACTGGCTCACGACGCCGCTCTCGTCCCCCTGCGTATACAACGGGCAGAAATCGGTCAGCTTGCCAGGCGCGATCAGCACGCCGCCCGCGTGCATGCCGACGTTACGCGTGAGGCCCTCCACACGCTGCGCGAGTTCGAGCAGCTGGCGCACTTCGTCTTCGTTGTCGAAGCGCTCCTGCAATAGCGGCTCTTCCTTCATCGCGTCGGCGATCGTGACGTGCTTGCCGGGCTTGAACGGAATCAGCTTGGCGATGCCGTCCGTGAACATGTAGCCCAGATCCAGCACACGCCCGATATCCCGCACCGCGGCTTTCGCGGCCATCGTGCCGAAGGTCGCGATCTGCGAAACCGCATCCGCGCCGTACTTCTGTTTCACGTACTGGATGACGCGGTCGCGCCCTTCCTGACAGAAGTCGATATCGAAGTCAGGCATCGATACCCGTTCCGGATTCAGGAAACGTTCGAACAGCAGGTTGTAGCGCAGCGGATCGAGGTCGGTCACGCCCAGCGCGTACGCGACCAGCGAGCCCGCGCCCGAACCCCGGCCGGGGCCGACCGGCACGCCATGGGTTTTCGCCCAGTTGATGAAGTCGGCAACGATCAGGAAGTAGCCCGGAAAGCCCATCTTGATGATCGTGCCGCACTCGAATTCGAGGCGCTGGAAATACGTGTCGCGTTGGGCTTCGCGTTCGGCCGGCTCCGGATACAGCTGCTCGAGCCGCTTTTCGAGGCCTTCTTTCGAAAGCTGGACGAGGTAGTCGTCGAGCGACATGCCGTCGGGCGTCGGGAACAGCGGCAGCTTCGGCTTGCCGAGTTCGAGCGTCAGGTTGCAGCGTTTCGCGATTTCGACGGTATTCGCAAGCGCCGACGGAATGTCCGCGAAGAGCGCGGCCATCTCGGCCTGCGTACGGAAATACTGGTCGGTCGTGAAGCGCTTCTGGCGGCGCGGATTGGCGAGTATGTCGCCCTCGGAAATACAGACGCGCGCCTCGTGCGCGGTGAAGTCGTCCGGCGTCATGTACTGCAGCGGATGCGTGGCGACGACCGGCAGTTTCAGCGCCGCCGCAATGGCGACGGCCTGCTGCACGTACGCTTCGCCACCCGGCTGGCCGCAGCGCTGCAACTCGATATAGAAGCCGCCCGGAAACAGTTTCGCCCAGCGTTGCGCATTGCGCTTCGCGGCTTCCTCGTTGCCGGCGGCAAGCGCGAGACCGATGTCGCCCTGCTGCGCGCCGGAAATCGCCAGCAGCCCTTCGCCCAGACCCGCTTCGAGCCAGCTGACGTCGACTTCGGCGCGGCCGCGATACTGGTTCGTGAGCCACGCCCTGGAAAGCAGTTCGCAGAGGTTCAGATAGCCCCGCCGGTTCCGGACGAGCAGCAGCAGCCGCGAGGGCTTGTCGCGGTCGTCGGGATTCGTGATCCAGACGTCGCAACCGGCAATGGGTTTGACGCCTTTGCCACGCGCTTCCTTATAGAAACGAACGAGACCGAACGCGTTGCCGAGGTCGGTGAGTGCGAGCGCGCCCTGACCGTCTGCGGCAGCGGCCTTGACGATGTCGTCAAGACGCACGATGCCGTCGGCAATCGAGAATTCGGAGTGGACGCGAAGATGAACGAAGCGGGGATCTGACATGGGCCACATTGTAACTCCACCCTCCCGAACATTTGAGCCGAAAACCCGTGCGTTAGCCATCCGGCCAGGGGGACGGCCGCGCGCGCCCCGTCACGCGGGTCGTGACGCCTCGCGACGGAGTCACCGGCATCCGCCCCGCCCGGCGCGGGCCCGGCAACTTGCGTTCGATCATCAGCCATTCGGCCAGCTTGCCGGCGTAATCACGGGATGAGGGATAATACGGGTTCAAGACTTCCTGCCGTGGCCGCATGGCGCGCATCGGCCGCATCGCGCGAATTGCGCTGCGACTGCGCGTTCAGCGCCGGCGGCCACCCATTACTGCTGGACCATCATGAGTATCGTTAATCTCGCTGCCTATCAATTCGCGACGCTGGACGACATCGTCGCGTGGCGCCCTCTCGTCACCGACCGCTGCAACGCGCTCGGCCTGCGCGGCACGATCCTGCTCGCGCCGGAAGGCATCAACCTGTTCGTGGCCGGCACGCCGGAAGCCGCGCGCGACTTCATCGCCTACCTTCGCCACGATCCGCTCTTCGAAGGCCGGTTCATGGGCCTGCAGTTCAAGGAAAGCATTTCGGAAAAACAGCCGTTTCGCCGCATGCTGGTCAAGCTCAAGCGCGAAATCATCACGATGAAGAAACCGGCCATCCGCCCGGAACTCGGCCGCGCGCCGTTCGTCGATGCACCCACGCTCAAGGCGTGGCTCGACCGTGGCCATGACGACGAGGGCCGCCCGGTCGTGATGCTGGACACGCGCAACGCGTTCGAGGTCGACGTCGGCACGTTCGACAACGCGCTCGATTACCGCATCACGAAGTTCAGCGAATTCCCGGAAGTCATCGAACAGAATCGCGCGGATCTCGCAGGCAAGACGGTCGTGTCGTTCTGCACAGGCGGAATTCGCTGCGAGAAGGCCGCGATCCACATGAAGGAAGTCGGAATCGAGAACGTCTATCAGCTCGAAGGCGGCATCCTGAAGTATTTCGAGGAAGTCGGCGGCGCGCACTACCACGGCGAGTGCTTCGTATTCGACTACCGCACGGCCCTCAATCCGCAACTTGAACCAACTGCCACCGCGCAGTGCTTCGGTTGCCGCGCGGTCGTCAGCCCGGAGGCGCAGAAGTCGCCGCTGTACACGCCCGGGAAAACCTGTCCCGAATGCCATCCCGAAAGGAATCGCGCACAGGCTGCGTAGTCGCGCAAATGACGGCACCTGTGGAGATCCTCGCAACCGGCACCGGAGTGTCGCCTCCAGCGTATCGAGGGCGCTTCGCCCCGTCACCCACCGGCCCGCTGCATTTCGGCTCGCTCGTGAGCGCGCTCGCCAGCTGGCTCGACGCCCGCGCGCATGGCGGCGCGTGGCTCGTCAGGATCGAGGACGTCGATGCACCGCGCACCGTCCCTGGCGCCGCGCAGGCTATCCTCGCCACCCTCGCCCGCTTCGGCATGCACGCGGATGAACCGCCGGTGTGGCAAAGCGAGCGATCCGAACGCTACCAGCAGGTGTTTGCGCAGCTCGAACGTGATGGCTGCGTCTATCCGTGTGGCTGCACGCGCAGGGAAATCGCGGATTCGCTGCTTCACGCGCATGCGCGGCACACAACGCTCGCGTATCCCGGCACGTGCCGCGACGGCCTGCACGGCAAGCGGGCCCGCGCGTGGCGCCTGAGGGTGCCGGACGGCGACCCGGCCATCGTCACGTTCAATGACGTCTGGCAGGGCCTGCAAACCCAGAACCTGGCGACGGAAGTCGGTGATTTCGTGCTGAAACGGGCGGACGGCCAGTGGGCCTATCAACTGGCCGTGGTCACGGACGATGCGGACGCAGGCATCACGCATGTCGTGCGCGGCGCGGACCTGCTGGATTCGACCGCGCGCCAGATCTATCTGCAGCGTTGCATGGGCGTGTCGACGCCCTCGTACCTGCATGTTCCGGTCGTCACGAACGAACTGGGCGAAAAGCTGAGCAAGCAGACCGGCGCGATCGCGCTCGACGAGGACGATCCGCTTGCCGCATTACACGCAGCAGCGGTGCATCTCGGTCTGAATATGGGAAACAACGTGCGAGGCGGATCGCTCGACACGTTCTACAGGAATGCCACGAAGGCATGGTCCGGGCGCCTTGCGCAACTCGAAACGCGCGAACAGTCCTGAACGCGAGACAGTACCCGGAACATCGCAACGCGTATTCAGCCAGACAGCAAAGCCGCGAACGCAGGCTCGATGATCGACTATCGAGCCGAACGACTCAGGTCGACGTGGTCTTGCGCGGCATGCCGAAACCACCGAGCAACGCAGCCAGCGGTTGCCGCGAAGCGGGTTTTTGCGGCGAGGATGCGGGCTCGTCCTGCGTCTTCGTGGAAGGCGACGGCTCGTAGGGCTTGAGGAAGAAGTCGTCGACGGGCGGCGCCGCGTGGCGATGATGCGGACGCTCGAACGTACCCGAACCACCCGTCGTGCGACGACGCGCCGGACGTTCGTCGCGCTCGCGCCGGCCTCCCCGCTCTTCGTGATGATGACGCACGGGCACGTCGACGTGCAGATGCTGCACTTCGAGCGGCCGCTTGATCAGCTTCTCGATATCAGCCAGCTGCTTGCGCTCGTTCGGGCTGCACAGCGACAGCGCGTCGCCTGAGGCACCCGCGCGGCCAGTACGACCGATACGGTGGACGTAATCTTCCGGATTCCACGGCAGGTCGAAGTTGATCACGGCCGGCAGTTCCACGATGTCGAGACCGCGCGCGGCCACGTCGGTGGCCACCAGCGCCTCGATCTCGCCGCGCTTGAACGCGTCGAGCGCCTGCATCCGCTCGTTCTGCGTGCGGTCGCCGTGAATGGCGGTCGCCACCACGCCGTCGCGCTCGAGCGAACGGGCGAGACGGCTCGCGCCGATCTTGCTGTTACAGAACACGATCACCTGTTTCAGGCCGCGGTCGCGGATCAGCTTCACCACCGCGCCGGTCTTGTCGCCTTCCGCCACTTCATACACCACCTGCGTCACGTTCGTCGCGGTCGAATTGCTGCGCGCGACTTCGATCGTCTGCGGGTTACGCAGGTACGTCGCGGCCAGCTTCTTGATTTCGCCCGAGAACGTGGCCGAGAACAGCAGCGTCTGGCGCTCCTTCGGCAGCAGGTTCAGGATGCGCTGCAAGTCGGGCAGGAAGCCCATGTCGAGCATGCGGTCGGCTTCGTCGAGCACGAGCATCTGGACCTGGCCGAGGTTGGCCGTCTTTTGCTGGACGTGGTCGAGCAGGCGCCCCGGCGTCGCGATCAGGATTTCCACGCCGCGCCGCAATTCGGCCGACTGCGGGTTCATGTCGACGCCGCCGAACACCACCGCGCTGCGCAGCGACGTGTGCTTCGCGTACGCCTGCACATTCGCGGCGACCTGGTCGGCGAGTTCGCGCGTCGGCGTGAGAATCAGCGCGCGCACCGGATGGCGCGCGGGCGAGGCGCTCGTGCTGGCCTGCGGCAACAGACGCTGGATGATCGGCAGCGAAAAACTCGCGGTCTTGCCGGTTCCCGTCTGCGCGGCGCCCATCACGTCGCGGCCCGCGAGTACAACGGGTATGGCTTGCGCCTGGATCGGCGTCGGCGTCGTGTAACCCGAGTCCGTGATGGCCTTCAGGATATCGGCGTGAAGGCCGAACTGGTCGAAGGTCGGTGTATCGGTACTGGGCGTGACGTCTGTGTCGGACATGGTGGCTTTCGCTAAAAATGCGCCTGCGGCTAAGCGTGGCAGCGGGCAAAGCCGCGGAGGACATCAGGATGAAGGCGGAGCCACGGCATGCCGCACGGGACCCTGGAATCAGGAGAAAGAATGCGGCCGGCTCCGGCCGACGGAAACATCCGCCGGAAAGGGCGGTATTGTAGCACTTCAGCAAAAACACTCATGGCGCATCCGCCGGCTTTCTGCATTGCCCCGCCCCGCCCGTGCCGTATCGACCGCGCCCGGCGCCGGGGACGGATCCCGGCGCGTCGAGCGTAGCGCGTTCAGGCGACAGTTGCGTGACGCGATGAGCCCCCACGGGCATAACCAGCCCGTCGGATCAGAACGGACAGAACGGGTCAGAACGGATCAGAAAAACCGCCCGCTCACCACGTCTCGCGCATGACCATCAGGCGGATTTCGGTCATGTCCTCGATCGCGTAGCGGATGCCCTCGCGGCCGAGACCCGAATCCTTGACGCCGCCGTACGGCATGTTGTCGACGCGAAACGACGGCACGTCGTTGATCACGACGCCGCCCACGTCGAGCACGTCCCACGCGCGATGCGCATGCGCGAGCGAATCGGTGAAAACGCCCGCCTGCAGGCCGAAGTCGCTGTCGTTGACGGTCGCGAGCGCGTCGTCGAACTGCTCGAAGCGTTCCAGAATCGCCACCGGCCCGAACGCTTCCTTGCGGTACAGATCCTGATCGCGATGCACGTTTTCGAGCAGCGTGGCTTCGAACATCGCGCCGTCCACCTTGCCGCCCGCGACGATCTTCGCGCCCGCCAGCACCGCCGTTTCCATCCAGCCGGCGAGCCGGTTCGACTCCGATTCCGAGATCATCGGACCGACGAACGTCTTTTCGTCCTTCGGGTCGCCCATTTTCAGCGACTTCGTCTTCGCGATCAGTTTGTCGCGCAGCGCGTCGTAGATATCCGCATGGATCAGGATGCGTTGCACGCCGATGCAGCTCTGCCCCGACTGATAGAACGCGCCGAACGCGAGACGGTCGACGACGTAATCGAGCTTGTCGCGCTGGTCGCCATCGACGATCGCCGCCGCGTTGCCGCCCAGTTCCAGAATCACCTTTTTCTTGCCGGCTTTCTTCTTCAGGTCCCAGCCGACCGCCGGCGAGCCGGTGAACGACAGCAGCTTGAAGCGCTCGTCGGTGGTGAAAAGATCGGCGCCGTCGCGATGCGCGGGCAGGATTGAGAACGCGCCCTTCGGCAGATCGGTTTCCGCGAGAACCTCGCCGATGATGAGCGCGCCGACCGGCGTGCGGCTCGCCGGCTTCAGGACGAACGGCACGCCCGCGGCGAGCCCGGGCGCGACCTTGTGCGCCGCCAGGTTGAGCGGAAAATTGAACGGCGAGATGAACGAGCACGGCCCGATCGGCACGCGCTTCGTGTAGCCGTGATAACCCTTCGCGCGCGGCGAAATCTCGAGGTTGATGATCTCGCCGTCGATGCGCACCGACTCTTCCGCCGCCACCTTGAACGTGTCGATCAGGCGCGTCACCTCGCCGCGCGAATCGTTGATCGGCTTGCCCGCTTCGATGCACAGCGCCATCGCCAGTTCGTCGTAGCGTTCGCGAAACCGGGCCACGCAATGTTCGAGCACGGCCTGACGTTTGAACGGCGGGAAGTCGCGCATCGCCGGCATCACGTCGACGGCGGCGCCGATCGCCTTGTCGATGGCTTTCGCGTCGGCGAGCGCGACGCGCGTCGCCACTTCGCCGCTGAACTTGTCGGTGACTTCGAGATCCGTGTTCGCCGCGACCGGTTCGTTCGCGAGGTAGTACGGGTAGGACTTCTTCAACATGTCGCGTTCTCCCTTCAACGATGCAGTGTGCAATGCGCCCGCAGCAGTCTCAAATCTGCGCGCTCAGCCGTTTGATCTCGCGATTGAGCACGCGTTCGTTATCCGAGTAGTCGATCGGCAGATCGATCACGTGTACGCCCGGTGTCGCGAAGCATTCGCGCAGGAGCGGCGCGAATTCGGACGCCGCCTCGATCCGGTGTCCCTGCGCGCCGTAACTCTTCGCGTAGTCGACGAAATCGGGGTTGCGCAGCGTCATGCCGTAGTCCGGGAAGTTCATGTTTTCCTGCTTCCAGCGGATCATGCCGAACGCGTCGTCGCGCAGGATCAGGATCACGAGATCGAGCTTGAGCCGCACCGCCGTTTCGAGCTCCTGCGAGTTCATCATGAAGCCGCCGTCGCCGCACACGGCCATCACCTTGCGGTCCGGATGCACGATTTTCGTCGCGATGGCGGACGGCAAGCCCGCGCCCATCGAAGCGAGCGCGTTGTCGAGCAGCAGCGAATTCGGTTCGTGCGCCCGGTAGTAGCGCGCGAAC
>CALFSF010000535.1 GCA_937917025.1 uncultured Paraburkholderia sp. | reverse complement strand
AACGGATTGCCGGCGAGCCACGTGATAAATGACTCCCGCTCATCGTCGTACCAGATTTCCTCCGCATAGCGCTGGAACGTCTTCGTTTCGATGACCGTATATATGGGTCTGAATTGTACGGCCTTGCCGTATATTTCGCAAGAATTCATTGTTATAAATGATGGAGCCCGACATGGGCTCGATTGGGTGGCTAACGCGAAAGGGCTGCGCGGGAAACACGCGACAAACCACAACGCGGTTTCGCGACAGGATTGATATCGAGTGCCATTGCCGCGGTCCTGCAGCGACAATTCGGTCGACCGGACGACTTGCGTTAGCACGGGCGGTGTGCTGATCCGGAATCCCGGGAAGAATCTGGACGAACCTGCCCGGCCAGCGCGAATTCCCGCGCCTTCGCCGCAGGTGGCCGGCCGTGGTGGCGCGGTACAATGCGGGGTTACATTACCGCCATCCGCCGGACCATCCCCTATGCCGCAGACTTCCTCCCCCATTACGCCGACGACGGGTGCCCCGAAAGTCGGGTTCGTGTCGCTCGGGTGCCCCAAGGCCCTCGTCGACTCCGAGCAGATCATCACGCAGCTGCGTGCCGAAGGTTACGAAATCTCCGGCACGTATGACGGTGCGGATCTCGTCGTCGTCAACACCTGCGGGTTTATCGACGAAGCCGTGCAGGAGAGTCTCGACGCGATCGGCGAGGCGCTCAACGAAAACGGCAAGGTGATCGTCACCGGCTGCCTCGGCGCGAAGAAAAGCGCGAGCGGCAGCGGACTCATCGAAGAAGTGCATCCGAAGGTGCTCGCCGTCACCGGCCCGCACGCGCTCGGCGAAGTCATGCAGCACGTGCACCACCATCTGCCGAAGCCGCACGATCCGTTCGTCGATCTCGTGCCGGCCGCGGGCGTGAAGCTCACGCCGCGCCATTACGCGTATCTGAAGATATCCGAAGGCTGTAATCATCGCTGCACGTTCTGCATCATTCCGTCGATGCGCGGCGACCTCGTGTCGCGTCCGGTCGCCGAAGTCATGCTTGAAGCGGAGAACCTCTTCAAGTCCGGCGTGAAGGAGCTGCTCGTCATTTCGCAGGACACGAGCGCGTACGGCGTCGACGTCAAATACCGCACCGGTTTCTGGAACGGCAAGCCGGTCAGGACGCGCATGACGGACCTCGTCGGCGCGCTGGGCGAACTCGCCGCGCAGTATGGCGCGTGGGTGCGTCTGCACTATGTGTATCCGTATCCGAGCGTCGACGAAGTCATTCCGATGATGGCCGAAGGTCCGTACAGGGGCCACGTGCTGCCGTATCTCGACGTGCCGTTCCAGCACGCGCACCCGGAAGTGCTGAAGCGCATGAAGCGCCCGGCCAACGCGGAAAAGGTCATGGAGCGGGTGCGCCGGTGGCGCGAGATCTGTCCGGACCTGACGATCCGCAGCACGTTCATCGCCGGCTTCCCGGGCGAGACGGAAGAGCAGTTCCAGACGCTGCTCGACTTCATCCGCGAGGCGGAACTCGATCGCGTCGGCTGTTTTGCGTATTCGCCCGTGGAAGGCGCGAGCGCGAACGAGCTCGACGGCGCGTTGCCCGACGAAGTGCGCGAGGAGCGTCGCGCGCGCTTCATGGAAGTCGCCGAGGAAGTTTCGGCGAAGCGCATCGCGAAGAAGGTCGGCAAGACGCTGAAGGTGCTCGTCGACGAGATCAACGCCGACGGCGGCATCGGCCGCACCGCGGCGGACGCGCCGGAGATCGACGGCGTCGTGTATGTCGCGCCGGCCGTGAAGGCGTCGAAGCGTTACAAGGTGGGCGACTTCGTGTCGGTGAAGATCACCGGCGCCGACGGCCACGATCTGTGGGGCGAGGTCTAGACCATGGCGGCGGCGTTTCCCGAGATTCTCGCGCTGGGCGAGGCGATGGTCGAATTCAACCAGTCTTCGAAAGATCGGCCGGATTACCTGCAGGGCTTCGGTGGCGACACGTCGAACTTCTGCATCGCGGCTTCGCGCCAGGGTGCGCGTACCGGCTTTGTGTCGGCAGTGGGCGACGATCAGTTCGGGCGTCTTCTGATCGACCTGTGGAATGCAGAAAACGTCGATACGTCGATGGTGCGCGTCGACGGCGGCGCGCCCACGGGCGTGTATTTCGTCTCGCACGGCCTGGACGGTCACCGGTTCGACTATCTGCGCGCCGGTTCGGCCGCGAGCCGCTACGCGCCGCGCGACCTGCCGCTCGACGCGATCGCGGCCGCGAAGGTCATCCATCTGTCGGGCATCAGTCTCGCGATCAGCGTGAGCGCGTGCGATGCCGCGTTCGCCGCGATCGACCATGCACGCGCAAGCGGCGTAGCCGTGAGTTTCGACACCAACCTGCGTCTGAAGCTGTGGCCGCTCGCGCGGGCACGCGCGGTGATGCTCGAAGCGATCCGTCAGACGGACATCTGCCTGCCGAGCTGGGACGACGTCACGGAACTCACGGGCCTCACCGGTCGCGATGAAATCGTCGACTTCCTGCTGGCGCGGGGCCCGCGCGTGGTTGCGCTGAAACTCGGCAAGGAAGGCTCTTACGTGGCGACGCCGCACGAACGTCGCGTCGTGCCGGGCCGCGTCGTGCAGGCCGTGGATGCGACGGGCGCCGGCGACTGCTACGGTGGCGCGTTCATCGCGCGCATCGTTGCGGGCGACGATCCTTTCGAAGCCGCGCGTTACGCGAATGCGGCGGCCGCGCTGTCGACGCAGGGCTTCGGTGCCGTGGCGCCGATTCCGGAACGCCAGGCGGTCGAGGCGCTGCTCGCCGGCTAGCGCGCGGTACGAACGAGGGTCGGGCAGCCGGCCCGCGCACCGCCGTCAGGATCATTAAGAAGACAGGAGCGAACGATGCAACGGGAAGTCGTAGTGGTGAGCGCGGTGCGTACGGCAGTCGGCGATTTCGGCGGCAGCCTGAGGGATTTCTCGCCGACGGATCTGGGTGCGCGCGTGGTGCACGAAGTGCTGGCACGGGCGAGCGTTGCAGGTGACGACGTGGGGCAGGTGGTATTCGGCAACGTCGTTCATACCGAGCCGAAAGACATGTATCTCGCGCGCGTCGCGGCGCTCAACGGTGGTGTTGCCCAGCACGCGCCGGCGCTCACGGTGAACCGCCTGTGCGGCTCGGGCCTGCAGGCGATCGTCTCGGCGGCGCAGGGCATTCTGCTCGGCGACTCGGATATCGCGATCGGCGGCGGTGCTGAAAACATGAGCCGCGCGCCGTACATGATGCCGGCCGCGCGCTTCGGCCAGCGCATGGGCGACGCCCGTCTCGTCGACATGATGCTTGGCGCGCTGAACGATCCGTTCCAGTCGATCCACATGGGCGTGACCGCTGAAAACGTCGCGAGGAAGTACGACGTTTCGCGCGACGCACAGGATGCGCTCGCGCTCGAATCGCATCGCCGCGCGGCCCATGCGATCCAGAACGGTTACTTCAAGGACCAGATTCTCCCGATCACGATTCCGTCGAAGAAGGGCGATACCGTATTCGATACCGACGAACACGTGCGGCTGAACGCGTCGCCGGAAGACTTCTCGAAGCTCAAGCCCGTGTTCGCGAAGGAAAACGGCACGGTCACGGCGGGCAACGCGTCGGGTATCAACGATGCCGCAGCAGCCGTCGTGCTGATGGAGCGTAGCGTCGCGGAAAAGCGCGGCGCGAAACCGCTCGCGCGCCTTGTCGCCTATGCGCACGCGGGCGTCGACCCCGCGTACATGGGTATCGGCCCCGTGCCGGCCACGCGCAAGGTGCTGGAGCGCGCGGGCCTCACGGTCGCCGACCTCGACGTGATCGAGGCCAACGAAGCGTTCGCCGCGCAGGCGTGCGCGGTCAGCAAGGAGCTCGGGCTCGATCCGGCGAAGGTCAATCCGAACGGCTCGGGCATTTCGCTTGGCCACCCGATCGGCGCGACCGGCGCGCTGATCACCGTGAAGGCGCTCTACGAGTTGCAACGCATCGGCGGTCGTTACGCGCTGGTGACGATGTGCATCGGCGGCGGCCAGGGTATCGCGGCGATCTTCGAGCGGATCTGACGGGCCGCAACGCGTGTGCACGAACGAAGGAACGAAAGGATGCAACAAACGAAGCCGATAAAGCAGCGTGTGTCGTGGCATAGCTTGACGGTGTCCATGCTGTGCGGTGCGGGCATGGTGGCACTCGCGCTGCTGTCCACGCCCTCGCACGCGGAGACCGATGCGGTGAAGGAACTGGCCGCGCCGCCGCCCATCGAGCTGCCGCTAAAGCCGAGCCGCGAATTCGCGAAGTTTCCGCGTTACGCGGGCATGCTCGGCAGCCGGCAGATCGTGCTGCGGCTCGGTGCGAAAACCGACGATCCCTCGGGCGTGCATGGCGAATACCAGTTCACCGATAACGGCGCGGTGATCCTGATTGCCGGCGATCGCGACGGCAACACGCTCGAAGTCGAGGAATCGAATGGCGGCACGCATATCACCGGCAACTGGGTCGGCAAATTCGCCGCTGACGGCACGCTCTCCGGCGAGCGGATGAACGTCGACGACTCCGATCCGCAGCCGTTCGACCTGCGTCCGCTCGCGGCGGGTCAGCCGGTGCCGCCGCCGGTCGCCGCAAAGGCGCCGGCGGAGACGTCCGCGCCTGCGCCGGCGGGACATCCCGTGGGCGGCGTCGGCAACGTCACAACCGGCGACTGACCTCTGAGTCGCAGGCGGGCGCGTTGCCACCCGGGACGCCCGCCCGTAACCTGATCAATCACGTTTTATCTGACCGGAGTCACCATGACTGACACTCCCTCCAGACGCGGGCTGCAGACCCGCATCGTGCGCGCGGAAGACGACCTCACGCCCGGCTTCGAATCGTTTGCCGTGCCGGTCACGCGCGCGTCGACGGTGGTGTTCCCCGATCTCGCGACGATGCGCGCGCTCGACTGGCGCAACGACGCGCAGTGGCGCTACGGCCTGCACGCCACGCCGACGTCGCTCGTTCTCGCGCAGCGGCTCGCCGCGCTCGAAGGCGGCAATCACGCGCTGCTTCAGCCGTCGGGGTTGTCGTCGATCTCGAACGTGTACTTCGGCATCCTGAAAGCGGGCGACGACGTGCTGATTCCCGATAACGTCTATTCGCCGAACCGCGATCACGGCGACTGGCTCGCGCGCGATTTCGGCATCACCGCGCGTTACTACGATCCGATGGTGGGCGCCGGCATCGCGGCGCTGATCAAGCCGGATACGCGGCTCATCTGGCTCGAGGCGCCGGGCTCGGTGACGATGGAAGTCCCCGACGTGCGCGCCATCACGACCGCGGCGCGGGCGCGCAACGTCGTGACCGCGATCGACAACACGTGGTCGGCCGGTCTCGCGTTCCGTCCGTTCGAACAGGGCATCGACATCTCCGTGCAGGCATTGACGAAGTATCAGTCGGGCGGCGGCGACGTGCTGATGGGCGCGACGATTACCGTGGACCGCGAGTTGCATCTGAAGCTGAAGGCGGCGCGCATGCGCATGGGGATCGGCGTGTCGTCGGACGACTGCTCGCTCATCCTGCGCAGCCTGCCCAGCATGAAGATCCGCTTCGAGCAGCACGACCGCAGCGCGCTCGCGCTCGCGAAGTGGCTGAAGACACGGCCGGAAATCGCGGCGGTCCTGCATCCGGCGTTGCCCGATTGCCCGGGTCACGCATTCTACGAGCGCGACTTCACCGGCGCGGGCGGCCTCTTTTCGGTCGTGTTCGACGGCAAGTACAGCGCGGCGCAGATCGACACGTTCTGCGAATCGCTGGAACTGTTCTCGCTCGGCTGGAGCTGGGGCGGCGCGCATAGTCTCGCGATGCCGTACGACGTCGCCTCGATGCGCACTGAAGCGCAGTGGCCGCATCGCGGCACGCTGGTGCGGTTCTACATCGGGCTGGAGGAAGAGGCCGATCTGCGCGCGGATATCGAGCAGAGCCTCGCGGCGCTGGCCTGAATACCGTCACAACGGTTTGCCGGAAAGCAGAACGCCGCCTCGATGAAGGCGGCGTTCCGCATTTCAGGCGATACGTTGTGCGTGCGTCAGAACAAGCGGAGCAATCCGTCGAGGCCGACGAAATTAAACGCGACGCTCGCCGCCTCGCGCACCACCGGCTTCGCGCGAAACGCGACCGACAGGCCCGCTTCGGCCATCATCTTCAGATCGTTCGAGCCGTCGCCCATCGCGATGGCGCGCTTCGGTTCGATGCCGAGCTGCGCGCAGGTTTCGCGCAACGTACGCGCCTTGACGTCTGCGTTGACGATCTCGCCGGTCACGCGCCCGGTCAGCTTGCCGTCCACGATTTCGAGCGTGTTCGCGTGCGTGAAATCGAGCCCGAGACGCGCCTTCAGTTTTTCGGTGAAGAACGTGAAGCCGCCGGAAACCAGCAGCGTTTTCAGGCCCGCCGCCTTTGCGCCAGCGAGCATCCGCGCGGCACCCGGCGACAGCTGGAGCCGTTCTTCGTACACCCGTTCGAGTGCGCTTGCATCGAGTCCTTCGAGCAGCGCGACGCGGCGCGTCAGGCTCTCGTTGAAGTCCCTGATTTCGCCGCGCATCGACGCTTCGGTGATCGCCGCGACCTCGGCTTTCAGTCCGCAAAAGTCGGCGATTTCATCGATACATTCGATCGTGATGAGCGTCGAATCCATGTCCATGGCGACGAGACCAAAATCGCGCAACTGGCGGCCAGGTTCGACAAACGCATAGTCGAGCCGGTGGGTCCCGCAGTACGCGTCGAGATCGGCGCGCTGTGACGGGTTTGCGTCTTCGATACGAAGCGTGTGGGCGTCGAGCGGTGTCGGGCGCATGCCATGCGCAAGGGCGACGAGCGGTTTGAAATGGGTGTCGGCGATCGGCGCGAGGCTTTGGATGACGAGGTTCATGACGACGCAGGTAAAGGCACGGGGCAGGTATCGAGCGGGTGCGCACGCGCACGGGAAATCCGGCTATTGTAACGGTTCGGCGCGCGCGCTTCGGCACGGTGGGCGCGCGGTGCGGCATACCCGCGTCACGGATTGCACGCCCGCGCAGCATCAGGCAACGCGCGCCCGGCAAAAAGCACAGACGAATGCCAACAGACGACAGCCGGAGACTCGCGATGCCCTCAGACACCGACGAACGCGCACTCGCCCGCGATTTCGACCTTCGCCATCTGACGCCCGCGTTCCATGCCGATCCTTACCCGGTCTATCGCGCGCTGCGCACGCATGAACCGGTCAGGCGCATGCCGGACGGCTCGCTCTTTCTCACGCGCTATCGCGACGTGCAGGCGGTGTATCGCGACCCGAAGACGTTCAGCTCCGACAAGACGGTCGAGTTCAGGCCGAAATACGGTGAATCACCGCTATACGAGCATCACACGACGAGCCTCGTTTTCAACGACCCGCCGTTGCACACGCGCGTGCGCAAGCTGATCGCCGGCGCGCTGACCGCGCGCGCGATCGCGGCGATGGAGCCGGGTCTGATCCGGCTCGTCGACAGTTTGCTCGATGCGGCGGCTGAACGCGGCGAGATCGATCTGATCGGCGAATTCGCGTCGGCGATTCCGGTCGAGGTGATCGGCAATCTGCTCGACGTGCCGCACGACGAGCGCGCGCCGTTGCGCGCGTGGTCGCTTGCCATTCTCGGCGCGCTCGAACCCGTGCTGACCGAAGCGCAACTCGAACGCGGCAATCGCGCGGTGACCGCGTTCGTGAGCTATCTGAAGGGCCTCGTCGCCGCGCGGCGACGCACGCCGGGCGATCCGCAGCACGACGTGCTCACGCGCCTGATCGAAGGTGAACGCGGCGGCGAGCGTCTTTCCGAGGTCGAGCTGCTGCAGAACTGCATCTTCATCCTCAACGCAGGTCATGAGACGACGACGAACCTCATCGGCAACGGTATCGTCACGCTCAGCGAATGGCCGGACGCACGCGCGGCGCTGCAACGCGAACCGGACCTGATCGCGAGCGCGGTGGAGGAATGCCTGCGCTTCGAAAGCTCGAACCAGCTGGGCAACCGCATGACGACGGCCGATACGGATATCGGCGGCATCGCGGTAGCGAAGGGCACGCCGGTCACGCTGTGCATCGGCGCCGCGAATCGCGATCCGGAGCAGTTCGCCGAGCCTGACCGGTTCGACATTCGCCGCGAGCCCAACCGGCATCTCGCGTTCGGCTTCGGCATCCATCAGTGCGCGGGGCTGTCGCTTGCGCGGCTCGAAGCGCGCATTGCGATCGGCCGGTTCGTGCAGCGCTTTCCGGCGTACCGGCTGAGCGGCGAGCCGGTGAGAGGCGGGCGCGTGCGCTTTCGCGGCTACGCGGCCGTGTCCTGCCAGGTTCGCTAGCAGGCGCATTAGTCCCGCGTCAGTCCCGCGCGCGGACGCGCCCGAAGTCCGCATCTTTTTCCGGCGCCGCGCAAGACTTACAGCTTCCTCACGCAGCGTGGGCGCGCGCCTGAAACGCCGCAGCGCGCTCAGGCATGGCGCGCGTGGTCGACCGTACCCGTGGCACGCTTGCTGCTTCGCTCCTGTTCCAGGCTTCGAGGAGCGCACGATGGCACACATGATCTGGAAGGGCGCGATCAGCTTCGGACTCGTGCACGTTCCGGTGCAGCTGTATCCGGCGACGAAGTCCGAAAAAGTCGGCTTCAACCTGCTCGACAAACGGTCGATCGATCCAATCGGCTACCGGCAGATCAACAAGCGCACCGGCAAGGAAGTCACGCGCGAGAATATCGTGCGCGGCTTCGAATACGAGAAAGGGCAGTACGTCGTGCTCTCCGATGCGGAGATCCGCTCGGCCAATCCGGAATCGACGCAGACTGTCGATATTCTCGCGTTCGTCGATGCGCCCGATATATCGTTTCTCTATCTCGACACGCCGTATTACCTCGCGCCCGATCGCAAGGGCGAAAAGGTTTACGCGTTACTGCGCGAGGCGATGAAATCGTCGGGGAAGATCGGCGTCGCGAACGTCGTCCTGCACAACAAGCAGCATCTGGCCGCGCTGATTCCCGTCGGTCCGGTGCTCGCGCTCAATACGCTGCGCTGGGCCGACGAGGTGCGCCCGTTCGATGAACTCAAGCTGCCGTCCGAAGGCATGAAAGCGTCCGGCGTGAGCACGCGCGAGCTCGACATGGCGAAGAAGCTCATCGACGACATGAGCGAGGGATGGGACCCGGCCGAATACCACGACACGTTCCGCGACGACATCATGGCGCTCGTCGATAAAAAGGTTCGTGCAGGCAAGACCGAGGAAATCAGCGAGGTCGAGGAGGACACCGCACCGCATCGCTCCGCCGACATCCTCGATCTGTCCGATCTGCTCAAGCGCAGTCTTGGGCGCGGTAAGGGCAAGCCCGCTTCGCGCGCTGCAAAGGAAGAGGAAGACGAGGTGGTCGAAGCGCCGGTCAAACGCGCCGCGCCGCGCAGGAAGGCGCAAACAGCAACGCGGCGCGCGACCAGCGGCGACGGCCCGAAAAACGCGCCGCCGCGCAAACGGCGCGCCGCATGACACAGCGCACGCGCTCCTGCTTTCCTCGCTCCCGATCGCAGCGACCAGGATCATGACCGACCGACTCGATACCTATACGCGCAAACGCCGCTTCGACGAAACACCGGAACCGTCCGGCGTGCCGGAGAAAAAGCGCGCCTCCGCGAAGACGTCGCCACGCGGGCGCGCGCACGCGCTCTCGTATGTCATTCAGGAACACGACGCGCGCCGGCTTCACTACGACTTCAGGCTCGAACTCGACGGCACGCTGCTGTCATGGGCCGTGCCGAAAGGGCCGAGTCTAGACCCGTCGGTGAAGCGTCTCGCGGTGCACGTCGAGGATCATCCGGTGGAATACGGTTCGTTCGAAGGTTCGATTCCCGAGGGCAACTACGGCGCGGGCGATGTGATCGTCTGGGATCGCGGCACATGGGAGCCGGCGGGCGGCGAAGCACACGCGCGCGAGTCATACCGGGCGGGCAAGCTCAAGTTCGAACTGCACGGTGAAAAGCTGCACGGCGGCTGGATGCTCGTGCGCAGCCACATGCGCGGCAGCGGCGACAAGGAGCAGTGGCTGCTCATCAAGGAACGCGACGACGAAGCGCGCGACGAAAGCGCGTACGACGTGCTGAAGAAGTTGCCGGGCAGCGTGCTCGACAGCAGCAAACGCGGCGCATCGAAAAAGAAAACGCCGGCGATTAAAAAGCCTGCTGTGAAAAGACGCGCGAGCGCCGCCGATTCGAAAAAGACGGACATCGTCGCGACCCGCAGTGCGGAATCGCTGCGGGAACTGGCGGTTTCACCTTCCATCGAAGGCGCGAAAAAAGCGCCGTTGCCGGCGAGTCTCAAGCCGCAACTCGCGACGCTCGTCGATACCGCGCCGCCTGGCGACGAATGGTCGTACGAGATCAAGTTCGACGGCTATCGCGTGCTGGCGCGCATCGATCATCATGCGAAGAAGACGGCCGCGGTGCAGGTGTTCACCCGCGCGGGCAACGACTGGACGCCCAGATTCCGTCAGCAGGCCGACGCGCTCGCGGAACTCGACATCGAATCGGCGTGGCTCGACGGCGAGGCCGTCGTGCTCGACGACAACGGTGTGCCGAGCTTCCAGCTTCTGCAGAACGCGTTCGATGCCAACCGCGCGCAGGACATCACGGTCTATTTCTTCGATGTGCCGTTTCTGAACGACTACGACCTGCGGGACGTGCCGCTCGTGCAGCGCCGCGCGATCCTCAAGGCGTTGCTCGAGCCGCTGAATCACGACGTGCTGCGTTATTCAGACGACTTCGGTTTCAGCGCCGACGCGCTGCTCAAAAGCGCGTGCGACATGGCGCTCGAGGGCATCATCGGCAAGCGTCGCGACAGTCTCTATGGCGCGGGGCGCTCGTCGTCGTGGATCAAGCTCAAGTGCCGGCGGCGCCAGGAGTTCGTGATCGGTGGATATACGGCGCCGTCCGGCAGCCGCGCGGCTTTCGGCGCGTTGCTGCTCGGCGTCTACGATGCGCACGGCAAGCTCCAGTACGCCGGGCGCGTTGGCACGGGTTTCGATGCGGCGACGCTGCGCGCGGTGAAGAAGGAACTCGACGCGCTCGAAACGCAGCACATGCCGTTTGCTCACGCGCCGCGCGAGCGTAGCCGCACGCCGGTGCACTGGGTCGAACCGGAACTCGTCGCCGAATGCAATTTCGCGGAATGGACCGGCGAGCGGATCGTGCGTCAGGCGTCGTTCGTCAGTCTGCGCCGCGACAAGCCGGCGCGGCAGATCGTCAAGGAAGTGCCTCGCAAAGGAGCCGAAGTGGAACAGTCATCCGGTGAAGCCATCGCGTCAGCGTCCACGCCGAAGCGGCGCGCTTCAAGGCAGAGCGACAAAGCGTCATCCACGGGCGGCGTCGCGGCAAAAAGCACCATGAAAAGCACCGCAAAGCGCGCGACCAGAAGCACGACGAAAAGCACGACG
>CALFSF010000534.1 GCA_937917025.1 uncultured Paraburkholderia sp. | reverse complement strand
AGTACGGTTCTGTATTTTTTCACGGATGCCTTCGCTCCCGGTTCCACCGCGCGCCCAGCCATCCGGTCAACATGCATCCACTAACGTAGCTGACAAACCTTATGACCACCTGACGTAAGTAACGTCAGCGGATGACCGGATCATGTGGATCACAACCGTCCCATCACCAGCAGGACCACCACCACGACGAGGACGAGTCCCAGAATACCGCTCGGACCATATCCCCACCCGTTGCTATACCCCCAGGTCGGGACCGCTCCGACCAGTAACAGGAGCACAACGACCAGCAGCACGATTCCTAATGACATTTCGCTCTCCTCGTTCGACGGACTATTTTTTATGCACGAGCCACCGGTGAAAATACCGGTGGCCGAAGTACAGAAAAATCCGCCATTCCTTGCGACAAACCTAGCCGTTAAACAAAGGACAATCAGTCCGGTGACGTACCGAGCGGTTCGAATCTGAAAAAGTTCGAGCACATTGGTGCGCGATTTCTGGCAACGGATGAGAAACGCGGTTCGTTCACCGCATCGAGCCGGATCGCCAGCGAGGAAAGCAATCCCCGCTCCCGCTGAAAGAGACACGTGGAACGCGCAGAGCGCGTAACATGAAGCATAGTGGCCGTTACTTACTCGAAAGCGATCGCCGTCGCACCTGGCAGCGACCTGAAGACTGACCTCTTGGCCGCCGTTTATCGTCGCATCGGGAAACCGGCGTGCCGTTTTCTCAATGGAAGCGCCACGTCCCTTTACCACTCGTTCAGGTGACTTAACCAATATCCCGGGGGCGCATCATGATGCACGTTTTTCTGGCGAACAATCGCGATGAGCTGATAGCGCGCTGTCGAGAGAAGGTCGCGCAGAGACCCGCGCGCGAGGCAACCGCGCAGCAGCTTCGAAACGGTGTGCCGTTGTTCCTGGATCAGCTCATCAGGACGCTTCGCGTGGAGCAGACGTCGGAACCCATGGACAGCCGCAAGATTTCCGGCCCCACGGGCGGCGGAGCCTCTTTGTCCGAAATGGGCGAGGCAGCGGCACAGCACGGCCGGGAATTGTTGAAGCTGGGGTTTTCGGTCGATCAGGTCGTTCACGATTATGGCGACCTGTGCCAGGCCATTACCGATCTGGCGTACGAGCGTGACGCGCCGTTTCTGATCGACGAGTTTCGGACACTCAACCGCTGTCTTGACAACGCTATTGCCGATGCGGTCACCGAATTCAGCTATCAACGTGATTTTGCGGTTGCGAACCGGCAAGCCGTCGAAACGCACGAACGGCTCGGCACTTTCGCGCACGAACTGCGTAACTTTCTTCAAACCGCCACGCTGGCGTTTACCGCTGCGAAAACCGGCAATCTGGGTCTTTCCGGCGCCACCGGATCCGTTCTGGAGCGCAGCCTCGACGGCCTGCGCGATCTGATCGACCACTCGTTGAACGAGGTACGGACGGCCACTGGATTTTCCGCGAAGTCCAGCCTGTTTTCCGCTGCGGACTTCATCACCGAGGTGACATACGCCGCCGAACTCGCGGCGCAGATTCGCGGATGCGTGTTGACGGTTTCCGCAGTGGATCCGCAGCTTGCCATCAGCGGCGACCGTGACCAGCTCTATTCGGCGTTGGGAAACCTGTTACAGAACGCCTTTAAATTCACCCATCACCAGACCGAGGTGACGCTGGACGCGTACGCGTCGGCGGATCGCATCCTGATCGACGTGAAGGATCATTGCGGCGGTCTTCACCCCGGTAATGCGGAAAAAATGTTCCTGCCGTTCACCCAGAATGACAAGGACCGGACGGGATTGGGGCTCGGTCTTTCAATCGCGAGGCACATCGTCGAGGCAAATAACGGTGTGCTTGGCGTGCGCGATGTGCCCGGCACTGGTTGTGTCTTCACGATTTCCCTGCCGCGGCACCGGGTTGCGACAAGCTGAGCATGACGGCTGTCGGGCCACCAGCATGTGCCGCGCGTGCGACCAGCCATCAGCCCGGTTCGCGGCCGGGCTTTCGCGGTAAGCAACGGCGGTATCCCACGCAGCCCGCGTGGCGCACGAATCTCTCATCGTTTCTTCCCGGGACCTGGAATTGCTGTAGTTAGAGCGCAACCTGGGGAGACCGGATGCCTGCTGCCAAGACCACACGGTTGCTCATCGCCGACGACGATCCTGAATTACTGGCCGCGTATGTGCTCTTCTTTTGCGTCTACGGCTTCGAGATCCGGACTGCGGGAGACGGTGCGGACGCCCTCGCCGCATACCGTTCATGGCACCCGGCCGTCGTGCTGCTCGACATCGAAATGCCGCGACTGGACGGCCGCGCGGTGGCAAGAGCGATCCGCCGTATCCAGACAGCACCTGCGCCGTTGCTCGTAGCCGTGACCGGTTTGAATTCGCCGTCCGAATACGCCGAATCGATGCGCTCCGGCTTCAATCATCATTTCGCGAAACCGGTTGTGTTGCCGGTGATCCTGTCGGCTATCGCTCCTGGACTCGAAAATCAGCCGTAAGCGGATTCATACAGATCAACTGGCGATGCGCCGCACGTCATTCAGGTATGTGCATTGCTACTTCCTGTTCGTCGGGCGAAGCTTTCCAGACGCGGAAACGAACCCGATCGACCAGCCGGATCACCTGCTGGCCGGCACCAGACGATGGTGCACCACGGCCTCCCATGAATCGCCCGGTCAAACCGGTGACGCGCTGCGCGAGGCCGGTCTTTTTCTCTATCGAAGGAATGAAGATGCCGAGGATCGTGGTCGTGACGGGAGCGGGCGCCGGGGTGGGACGCGCGGTCGTCGAGGAGTTTGCGAGGCAAGGCTATGACGTGGGGCTTCTGTCGCGCGACAAGGACCGGCTCGAACGGGCCGCGGCTGACATCAGATCGAGATACGGCGTGCGCGCCGTCGCGGTTTCCACCGATGTCGCGCACGCTGAAGCAGTCGAATCCGCCGCATCGGAGATAGAAGAAAAACTGGGGCCGATCGATGTATGGGTGAACGTGGCGATGGCGACGGTCTTCGCACCCGTTTCGAAGCTGACCGCGCAGGAATTCGAGCGCGGCACCCAGGTCACGTACCTGGGCCAGGTCCACGGCACGATGGCCGCGCTCGCGCGCATGCGCGTGCGCAACCGTGGCACGATCGTCAACGTGGGGTCCGCGCTGGGCTACCGCTCAGTGCCGCTCCAGTCGATTTATTGCGGCGCCAAATTCGCGGTTCGGGGCTTCACGGACTCGCTGCGCTCGGAAATCCTTCATGACAAGCTCAACGTCCATCTCACGATGGTGGATCTGCCGGCGGTGAACACCCCGCAGTTCGACTGGGCATTGAACAAGATGGGAAAGAAGGCCCAACCGGTTGCGCCGATTTTCGAACCGGAGGTGCCGGCGCGCGCCATTTTCTTCGCCGCCACGCATAAACGCCGGCAGGTCTGGGTGGGTTTCCCGACCGTGAAAGCGATCCTTGCCAATCGCATCGCACCGGGCCTCATCGACCGGTATCTGGCGACCGCGGGCTACACGGGTCAACTGACTGACGAACCGCTCCCGGACAACGCGCCCGCCAATCTGTTCGAACCCGTGCCCGGCGACTACGGCGCGCACGGCCGCTTTGACAACCGTTCGAAATCCGGAAGCTGGGAGATGTTCACCGATCGTCACCGCGCCGCCTTCTGGACGCTCGCAGGCGTGGGCCTGATCGGTTGCGTCCGCCTGCTGGCTAAAAAGCACAAGGCGTAGCCGCGAGAGGCGCCGGCGCGAAAACGTGTGCTGTGCGATTTCTCCGCACTCCGGTTGCTCGCATGGGCACGATGGCGGTTAAGCCCCCTGCGTTCACTTCTTGAGCTTGCCGCGCAAAAGCGCG
>CALFSF010000533.1 GCA_937917025.1 uncultured Paraburkholderia sp. | reverse complement strand
GACGTCTCGAGCCCGCGCGCCGGGATGTGCTTCGCGGCGACGTCGTGCTCGATCTCGAGGTCGAGCGTCGCGCTGATGTCCTCGTACTCGACCATCATGAGGATCGCCGCGGTGGCGGGCCGGCCCTTGCGGGCGGCGCCGGCGGTCGTGTCTCCGACCAGCTCGACGTAGTGGTGCCAGTCGGCCGCGCCGAGCGCGGTCTCGAGATCGAGATCGGGCCGGTCGACCTTGCCGTCGTCGTCCGGTGCGACCTCGAACACCGCCAGGCGGTCGGCGAAGGCGTAGGCGACCCAGATGATCAGCGCCACCACGACCGCCGCCGCCGAGGCGCCGAGCACGAAGGAGAGCACATCGGGTCCCGTGCTCGGCCGGTTGGAGCCCAGGGCGATCGCGACCGACATGGTGCCGGGCCCTGTGGTGAAGGGAATGGTCAGCGGGAAGAAGGCGACGGCATCGAGCATCTCGCGTGCGATGCGCGCAGGTACGGGGTCGATGGAGAGAGCGCCGTCGTCGGGCAGCGATATGGACATTCCTATGGTCTGTTCTACAGCGTGACCTGCGACGTGCAATGGCGCGCGACGCACGCGTGGCTGAAGATCGCGGGCGGTGGCGAGCTGGAACTGCGCGGCGACGGCGCGGGCCACTGGCGCGACGGCAACGGCCGCGCGCTGGACGAAATCGATGGTTGTATCGACATCGACATCGCCGCCACGCCGTTTACCAACACGCTACCGATCCGCCGGCTGCAACTCGCGAAGGGTACGCGTCAGCCGATTTCCGTGGCTTATATTTCGACGCCGGATCTCGCGGTCAGCCGGGTCGAGCAGGCGTATACGTGCATCGAACCCGATCGCGAGTATCGCTACGAAGGCATCTTCCGCAATTTCACGGCGAACATGACGATCGATGAAGACGGTCTCGTCATCGACTATCCGTCGCTGTTCAGACGTCTGCCGATTCCGGATCGTTGAACACTGCGTGGCGTGCGTCGCCTTCGTGTTTAACGCGCGATGTTTTGCGTTCTTTCTTTCCGGACTCGCGAGCGGGTGCTTATTCCTTGCCGCCGAAGTCCTGCGGCGGGGCGTCGGCGCCTTTGCCAAGCGTGCGTTGCATGAGCGTCGTATCGAGCCACCGGCCGTGCTTGAAGCCGACGGCCTTGAGCGTACCGGTCAGCTCGAAGCCGAGGCTGCCGTGCAGCGACATCGAGCCGCCGCTTCCGCCATCGGCGATCACGGCGATCATCTGTCGCCACGGCCCTGATTCGCAACGCTCGATGAGCGCCTTGAGCAGGACGCGGCCGATGCCGCGCCCGCGAAACGCATCGTCGACATAGATCGAATCTTCGATCGTGTGCCGGTAGGCTGCACGCGGCCGGTAGGGCGTCGCGTAACAGTAGCCGGCCACGACGCCGTCGATTTCCGCCACCATGTAAGGCAGGCCATGGCCGAGCACCGATTCGCGACGGGCGCGCAGATCGTCGACCGAAGGCGGCGTTTCCTCGAACGACGCGACGCCTGTCAGCACGTGATATGCGTAGATGGCCTGGATCGCGGGCAGGTCGGCTTCGGTTGCGTCGCGCACGTGTGGCGCGGCGTTCGGTTTGGTATGGGATGCGGTGTTCATGCGTGGGCGGAAAGAAATGTGGAGGCCGGGTGCGAGCTTTTACTATGCCCGTAGTGCGCGCGAATTTGAAGCGGCTCAAAAAAACATCGAGACTAGCGGCAGGCCGCCTGTGCATGAAAACGTAAGCTATGAAGGATCGCTGGCTGGATACGCGGCGTTTGCGCGTGTCATCCGCGTGGTATATACCTTCGTACGGGATGTCACTCATGAACCTGACACGGAGCCTGCATGAAATCTGTCCTTGCCTTAACAGTACTTGCGCTTGCAACGAACGTGGGCGCCCAGACGCCGGCCGCCTCGCCGGCCAGCGCGGCCAGTCCCAAAGTGGCCTCGGGCGCGACAGGCGCGAAGCCGGCCGCGCGCGACAGTCATGTCGAGGAGCGCATCCGGGAACTCCATTCAGAGCTCAAGATCACCCCTGACCAGGAGACGCAATGGGCAAAGGTCGCGGACTCCATTCGGGACAACGCGCGCACGATGCACGATCTGTTTGAAGCACGGCATAGCGGTATGGCGAGCGAAACGGCGGTCGAAAACCTGAAGTCGTGGGGCGATATCGCGCAGGCGCACGCCGACGGCAACAAGACGCTGCTCGCGGCGTTCCAGCCGCTTTATGACAGCATGCCCGACGCGCAGAAGAAAATCGCCGATCAGGTTTTCCGGCGTCCCGACACGCACCGGCCGGCGCACAAGTCGTCGAAGAAGAAGTGAGCGGGCGTAGCGTGCTAGAGGCGTTACGAAGCGCGATGCGGGCACGGGTCGCGTCATCTTGCATCCGCGATCACGGAGGCTCGCGATGAAACATCATGTTGCCGCGGTGATCGCCGCATTGAGCGTGCTGGCAGCCGTTCAGGGTGCCGAGGCGCGCACCGACGTGAACGTCGTGATCGGACTGCCCGGTCTCGTCGCCGCGTCGCCACCACCGGTCGTGTATGTGCCGCCCGGGCGCTACGGGCCGCCACCCGTCGTCTACAACGGCTATTACGGACCCGGGTGGGATCGGCCGCCGCCGCATTACCACCGGCCTCACCGGCGTCCACCGCCACCCCCGCCGCGTCCACACCGTCCGCCGCCGCCACGGCGTCACTAGCGTCCGGCGCGTTGGCGCATCGATGATGCGCTTCACCTGTGTGAACACGCAGCCCGATGCGGCGCGCGACGCTTGCTCAGGTTGCGCGCCGCGGCACCGGCGCGCTCTTCGCGAAGCGTCGCGCGCCGCCCACGCACGCCACC
Source organism: uncultured Paraburkholderia sp. (assembly GCA_937917025.1). Lineage (GTDB taxonomy): Bacteria > Pseudomonadota > Gammaproteobacteria > Burkholderiales > Burkholderiaceae > Paraburkholderia. The sequence continues at coordinate 3,886 of CALFSF010000533.1, read as the reverse complement.
ACGACGACCGTCACCGCGATCATCGCGGGCGGCACCTGTTCGTGCAGCAGCAGCGCGGCGAGCGTGAGTCCGAAGAACGGCTGCAGGAGCTGCAGTTGCCCGACACCTGCGATGCCGCCGAGCGCCAGCCCGCGATACCAGAACACGAAGCCGATCAGCATGCTGAAGAGCGAAACGTACGCGAGCCCCCAGAGCGCCGCGTGACTCACACCCGCAAACGACGCGGGCGACGCCCACCACGTGAGCGGCAGCATCACCGGCAACGCCAGCACGAGCGCCCACGAGATCACCTGCCAGCCGCCGAGATGACGTGACAGTCGCGCGCCTTCCGCATAGCCCAGTCCGCAGACGACGATCGCGGCCACCATCAACGTGTCGCCCAGCGGTGAAGCATGAACGCCGTTGCGCAGCGCGAACGCCACGACCGATGCGCTGCCGATCGCGGAAAACAGCCAGAACGCCGGCTGCGGCCGTTCGCCGCCGCGCAGCACGCCGAAGATCGCCGTCGAAAGCGGCAGCAGGCCGATGAACACCACCGCGTGCGCGGCCGTGATGTGCTCCAGCGCGAACGCGGTCAGAAGCGGAAAGCCGACCACCACGCCGAGCGTGACCACCACGAGCGGCAGCAGGTCGCGCCGGGCAGGGCGGGTTTCGCGAAACAGCAGCAGCAACATGAACGCGAGCGTGCCGGCAATCGACGCGCGCGCGACAGTCAGAAAGAAGGGATCGAAACCCTGGACGGCGATGCGCGTCGCGGGTAGCGAGCCGCTGAAAATAAGTACGCCAGCCAGTCCGCTCAGCCAGCCGTTGCCTGTTTTTGTCATGGAGAGTGTCCGATGCTGCATGAAAACGTCGAGCATCCTCTGTCGCACGATAAAGCGTAAGCTACGGATCAGTACAATTCAGACAAACTGTACCGGTCAAGGAGCAGTACGGATGGCGGAAGATGACAGGATGAGTTCGGCGGCCACGGGCACGCGCGTCGCGCTGGTCATGAACACGTTGCGCGAGCGTATCGCGAGCCGCGCGCTGATGCCGGGCGCGCGCGTGCCGTCGATCCGCTCGATGACCGACACGCTTGGCGTGTCGAAGTCGACGGTGGTCGACGCGTATGACCGGCTCGTTGCCGAAGGCGCGATCGTATCGCGGCGCGGCTCGGGTTTTTTCGTCTCCGGCCACGCGCCGCCGTTCGCGCTCGCGGATATCGGGCCGCCGCGCGATCGCGATGTCGATCCGTTGTGGCTCACGCGGCAGTCGCTCGAAAGCGACGCGAAAGCACTGCGCCCCGGCTGTGGCTGGATGCCGGCCGCGTGGATGCCCGAGGAGGGCGTGCGCCGCGCGCTGCGTGCCGTCGCGCGCGACGCGCATGGGCCGCTCGTCGAATACGCGTCGCCGCGCGGCCTGCCCGCGCTGCGCCAGCAGATCGCATGGCGGCTGTCGCAAAACGGCGTCGATGCGCCGCCCGAGCAGATCGTGCTCACCGATGGCGGCACGCATGCGCTCGATCTCGTGTGCCGCTTCCTGCTCGAACCAGGCGACACGGTGTTGATCGACGATCCGTGCTACTTCAACTTTCAGGCGCAGCTGCGCGCGCACCGGGTGCAGACGGTGGGCGTGCCGTACACGTCGTCGGGGCCCGATCTGGCGCAGTTCGAGCAGGCGCTGATCCGGCATCGTCCGCGGCTTTATGTGACGAACTCCGCGATCCACAATCCGACGGGCGCGACGCTCGCGCCGGCAATCGCGCATCGTCTGCTCAAGCTGGCGGGCGAACACGATCTGCTGATCGTCGAGGACGACATCTTCGCCGACTTCGAAGACGAGCCCGCGCCCCGGCTTGCCGCATTCGACGGCCTTGCGCGCGTGGTGGCGATCGGCAGCTATTCGAAGACGCTGTCGGCGGCCGTGCGCTGCGGGTATATCGCGGCGCGCGGCGACTGGATCGAGCCGCTCATCGACCTGAAGCTCGCGACGTCGTTCGGCAACGGCGAACTCGCCGCGGGCGTCGTGCATCGCCTGCTGGTGGACGGTACGTACCGGCGCCATCTCGAAACCATGCGCACGCGGCTCGCCGATGCGATGGGCGACACCGCGCGGCGTCTCACGCAGGCAGGCTTGCACATCTGGACGCGGCCGCGCGGCGGCATGTTCATCTGGGCGCAGTTGCCCGATTCGCTCGATGCCGCGCGGGTCGCGCGTCATGCGCTCGCGGAGAACGTGGTGTTCGCGCCGGGCAACGTGTTCAGCGCATCGCAGTCGGCGGCGGGTTTTCTGCGGTTCAACGCGTCGCAATGCACACGGCCCAAAGTCTACGAAGCGTTGCAACGCGCGATGGAACGAGCATCCAGCGATACGTGAGGCCGCCCGCGCGGGCAGCGTCGCGCGTCACTGCTTTCCGCACAGGAGCAGCACCCGCTCCTCGTCGGTACAGGGGCGCTTCGGCGACTTCGCCGGATCGTCCGTTGCGGGGCCTGGGCCATTCGTCGCCGCGACGGCGGTCTTGTGCGCGAAGCACGCGCGCAGGCGCTTTTCGACCGGCGGATAGTACTTCCATCCCTTGCCGAGATTCGGCAGTTCCATCTTCACCTGCTTCCACTTCGGATGGCCGTGTTCCTGGAGGTTGTCGAAGTTCGTGCACAGCGAATCCGCGAACCGGTTGAGATTGCCGACGGTGTCGCGCAGGTTGTAGTCGTACGTGACGAGGAAGGCTTTCACGGTGAGCGTCGGCACGTCCTGCTTGAGCCAGTTCGGATAGCTCGACGCGCGGATCGTCGCGGGAAAATACGTCTGTTTCGCGCGCGCCGTTTCGGGCGCGGCGGGATCGAGCCTGAGCACGCGGATCTGCTGCAGCAGTTCGGGATTCATGTCGGTGAAGAGCCTGGCCGGCTGCCCCGCGACAATCACCGCGACGTCGATCTTCTTCACGATCAGCGCGGCAAGCGCATCTTCGTTCGACAGATGCTGCGCGTACTGATCGGGAACCGGTGTGCCGAACATCAGCCGGTACAGCGTGGTGGCCGATTGCGCGGTGCCGCTGCCGATCAGGCCGACGCTCATGTTCTGGTTCTTGATCTCGTTGATGGTCTTCAGCGGAGAATCGGCGCGCACGACGAAATAGATCTCTTCGTCATAGAGCGGCATGATGAGGCGCAGCGGACGAATCGTCGTGCCCGCATCGGCGTTGCCGCTGTTCGCCATGTCGACGTAAGCCTGATAGACGTCCGACTGCACGAGGGCAAGCTTCACGCCGGGTTCGAAACGCATGCGCTGCACGTTTTCGGCGGAGCCCTTGGACGGCATGACTTCGAGGTCGATGCCCGCCTGCGGCGCGACCCATTTCGCGAGGTCCGCGCCGATCTGGATGTACGTGCCGCGTTCCGGACCGGTGACGATCTTGTAGTGCGCGTTGTCCGCCAGCGCCGCTGACGATGCCAGCACCAGCCCGACACATCCCGCCAGAATGATCTTGAACATGGTCTCCACCTTTTCTTCGTGGTTGTAACTGAGACTCGCGTGGCGTCGAATCAGGTCTGTGATGGCGTCAGCGAGGTGTCCTGAACGATGCGTGCCGTCCGATGTGTCGGGTGCGTCGTGTCATGGCGCGATCGCGTCGATGCGCCGGTCAATGTGCAGGCGAGGCCGTCGAGGCGGCCGCCGCGCTACCCGTCGCCGGATGTCTCCAACCCGATTCGACGATCGCGCGTTCCCGTGCGTCGATGCTGTTCGCGTCCGCTGCCCGGGTCGCGGCAGGCGCAGGCGGTGCGGGTGTGCGCGCCGCTGCGGGCGCGGGCGCATTTGTCGGCGCCGCGGCTGCGGCTGCGGGTGCGGGGGCGCGCGGCGCAACCGGACGCGGCGCGCGCGCGGGGGGCGCCGCCGCTGCGACCGC
>CALFSF010000532.1 GCA_937917025.1 uncultured Paraburkholderia sp. | reverse complement strand
AGCGCGAGCGGCGCGCGCACGTTCACGAGCCCGGCATGCGCGGTCCACCCGGCAACCGACGCGCGCGCTTCTGCATCCGGATCGCTCGGCTGCCACGTGAGCGCCGGCAGCGCGGACGCAAAATGCGTCACGTGCTCGCCGGTGCCGCTCGCGATTTCGAGCACGAGACCGCTTTGCGGCAGCACCTGTTGCAGCACGGCGAGGATGGGCCCGCGGTTGCGCTCGGCGGAAGGCGAGCGCTGGCGCAAGTTCGGCAGGTTCGGGTTCGGTGTGTTCATCGATTCGGGAAGATTCTGAGCGAGGTCATGGACGGGTTACGTGTTCATCGGATGCGAGTTGCGCGGCGAGCGCGCTCAACGCGTCCGCGCACGGCACCGCCACCTTGAGCGCCAGCAACGCATCGGCGCGCGTCCTGCCGAGATTGATCGCCGCGACCGGCTTGCCGGCCTTTTCAGCCCAGACGCAGAAGCGATAACCCGAATACACCATCAGCGAAGAGCCGACCACCAGCATCGCATCCGCTTCTTCGAGCGCGCGGCCGGCCGACTCGACACGTTCGCGCGGCACGTTCTCGCCGAAAAACACCACCGACGGTTTCAGCAAACCACCGCACACCGGACACGGCGGCACGCGGAACGTATCGAGATCGTGCCATTCGAGATCCGCGTCGCCGTCGGCGGCGGGTTCGGCGCTCGCATCGAGGAGCGCGGGATTTTCTGCCACGAGCGTGTGCTGGATCGTCGCGCGCGCGTGCTGCGCACCGCAGTCCAGACACGTCACGCCGCCGATGCTGCCGTGCAGTTCGATCACGTCCGGGCTGCCCGCGCGCTGATGCAGACCGTCGACGTTCTGCGTCACGAGCGTTTCGACGTGTCCGGCGGCTTCGAGCCGGGCAAGCGCGCGATGCGCGGCGTTCGGCGCGGCATCGGCGACGACCGGCCAGCCGATCATGCTGCGCGCCCAGTAGCGCTTGCGAGCGTGTTCAGTGCCGAGGAATTCCTGCAGCGTGATCGGCGGCGAGCGCTTCCATTCGCCGTTCTCGTCACGATAGCCAGGGATGCCGGAACCGGTGCTGATACCCGCGCCCGTCAACACGAAAAGCCGTGGATGGCGCCGCACGAAATCGTGCAACGCGGCGAGCGCACGCGGTTCGATAACTGAAGCAGCAGGTAGCAGAGGTTCGCTCATGAACGGGTGCGGCGGGGTTTCTTGTGGTGCGCGAGACGCGCGGTGCCGGCGCGCGGGGTGCGCTTCGCGCGCTGCCGTTCTTCCCAAGCGGCGAGCGCGACACGATAGCGTTCGAGCGCGGCTTCGTAAATATCGAAGATGCACGGATCGCACCCGGTGCCGCAACACTCCTCGAGTTCTGGCTGCCTGGGCGGCACCGGCATCGGGTCGTCCCCGGTCGACGCTTGCGGCACGACGGTGTCCGTGTAATGACTGGGACTGAACAGTATAGGGGGAACCCGCGCGGCGCGCTGCGAGCGCCGCATCGCGTGGCACCGTATCGCACCGCATGAAGCGGTGCGACCGGCCCCAACCGCTAACCCCGCCCGACGAACGGCATCTTGCTCGCCATGATCGTCATGAACTGCACGTTCGCGGAGAGCGGCAGGCTGGCCATGTGCAGCACGGCATCGGCGACGAGCCCCACATCCATCAACGGCTCGACCGCCGTCTCGCCGTTCGCCTGCGGCACGCCGCGCGCCATGCGCGCGGCCATTTCCGTCGCGGCATTGCCGATGTCGATCTGGCCGCAGACGATGTCGTGTCGACGCCCGTCGAGCGATACGGATTTCGTGAGGCCGGTGATCGCGTGCTTGGTGGCCGTGTAGGCGCTGCTCCACGGACGCGGCGCATGCGCCGAGATCGAACCGTTATTGATGATGCGGCCGCCGCGCGGCGACTGCGCCTTCATCATGCCGAACGCCGCGCGCGTACACAGAAACACGCCGGTCAGATTCGTATCGACGACCGAGCGCCAGTCGTCGACGCTGAGTTCGTCGATATCGACGGGCGGCGCATTGCGGCCCGCGTTGTTGAACAGCACGTCGAGCCGCCCATACCGCGTGCGGATCGCGTCGAAGAGCGCGGCCACGCTGGCTTCATCCGTGACGTCGCACGAAACGGCGAGCGCATCTTCGCCGCGTTGCGCGGCGGCTTCGGCGACGGCGTCGAGCGGCGCCTGGCGGCGCCCCGCCAGCACGACGCGATAACCATGCTGCAACAGCCGCTCCGCGCTCGCACGGCCAATGCCGCTACCCGCGCCCGTGATCAACGCAACCTTGCCCTGCTTCGTATCGGTACTCACTACGTCTCTCCCTTCCTGTTCGTCGGTGTCCAGTGTCCTCGCCTTCGCGCGATGCTGCGGCGGTTCGCCCGTCATTATTGTTCAGAACGGCGATCAGGACTGGCGAAACTGACGGGACCGGCCAGGATCTGACGAATACGACAGCGGGCGAGGATCCGCGTAAATGGTATCTTTGACTGTTCAGGCGCGGATTCGCGCGCACCCGCAGCCCTTCCACGCACGAGGAAGGTGGATAGAAAGCATCATGATCGAATCAAGTCCGGCCCCGCACCACGGGGCTCATATTCCCTCCCCGCGCCGCTGGCGCTACGAAGGCTTTCCGCCGATGCTGAAGGCCACGATCGCCTGGCACGCGCTCGCGCTCGCCGGCTTTCTGAGCGCGCCGCGCGCATGGCCGTGGTGGCTCGCGTTCGTGATGATCAACCACGCGATGGTGACCATCGCCGGTTTATGGCCGCGCTCGTCGCTGCTGGGCCCGAACTGGACGCGTCTGCCCGCCTGTCCAGGCAACGCCGACGCCATCGCGCTCACCATCGACGATGGCCCGGACCCGGTTGTCACGCCGCAGGTGCTCGACCTGCTCGACCGTTACGGCGTGCGCGCGACGTTCTTCTGCATCGGCGCCAAGGCGCAGCGTCATGCCGCGTTGACGCGCGAAATCGTCGCGCGCGGGCATGCCGTGGAAAATCACTCGCAGGTTCACGTCCACACGTTTTCGGTCACGCTGCCCGGCGCGCTCAGGCGTGAGATCGAAGCCGCGCAGCAGACGTTCGAGACGCTGACCGGCGAGCGTCCGTACTTTTTCCGCGCGCCCGCGGGGCTGCGCAACGTCTTTCTCGAACCGGTGCTGGGGAAACTCGACCTGCGCCTCGCGGCCTGGACGCGGCGCGGCTTCGACACGCGCGAGCGCGATCCGGAAATCGTCACGCGCCGGCTGCTCGACGGGCTCGCCGCCCGCGACATCCTGCTCCTGCACGACGGCAACGCGGCCGCGATGGAGGACGGCGCACCGCTGGTGCTCGCCGTGCTGCCCCGCGTGATCGAAGCGGCGCAGCGCCAGGGGCTGCGCTTCGTCACGTTGCGCGAAGCGCGCAGGGCTGCGTGAATGCACGCGTCATGCGATATCGGCGACGGCGCATGACGCATGCGCGCGGAACCGGCACCTGAGCGGCAGCGGCCCCGTGTGCGCAGGCTCGCGCTACATCCGGCGCTTGACGAAACCGACGATCACGAGCAGCACGATCGCGCCGATCACGGAAGCAATCCATCCCGCCGCCTGGCCGGGCTGATACCAGCCGAGCGCGCGACCCACGTAGCCCGCGATCAGCGATCCGACGATACCCACGACGACCGTCATGATGATGCCCATGCTGTCGTCGCCGGGCTTGAGTGCCCGTGCGATCAGTCCTATAACCAGTCCCACAATCAGCGTACCGATGAGCGCAAACATATAACTCTCCCGTTGAACAAGCTGTTACACACGAATTGCCGATCGGGGAACACATCGCGCGAGCGCGTCGAAGCGCGAGGCAGGTTCCGCGACCGGCCACACTACACGCGAAAATCGGCGGCCATGTCCTCGTCGGTGCGTGCTTCCAGATCGCCGTTGCGACATGCCTTGATGAATATCTCGTAGTCTTTTTCGACCTGATCCGCGTACGCGCAGGCATAGCCGGTCAGCGCTTGCGCAAACTGGTCGCCGCGGCCGATGTAGGCGCTGATCTCGATCGCCTGGCCGCTCGCCTTGGCATGCGCGCGGGCCATGATCCAGCCGCATATGCGGGCGTACCCTTCCAGCAGCGTGTTGTCGAACAGTTCGATGTTCGCGGACAGCTTCATGTCGCGCAGCTGGCGGACGTAGAAGTGGCGCCCCAACGGGCCGGTCGTCCAGCCGAGGAAGATATCGCTGACCGCCTGCAGCGCACGCTGCCCCCGCACGACGCGCTCGCCGTGATGCCGGATGCCCGTTGCCGTCCGGAAATGCCGCGGCGCCTTGTAGTACTGCCCGACGACCGACTGGCCCGCCTCCTTGATCTGCAGGAAGAGCGGCTTGTCGAGATGATCGGTGTGGAGCATCACGAGGCATCGCGTGCCCACGCTGCCCACCCCCACGACCTTGAACACCAGATCCTGCGGCTCGAAGTGACGAAGCAGGTTGCGCCGGTCGTGCGTGAGCGTCTTCAGATAGTCTTCATACATGCTGCCGATGAGCGGACGCCAGTCGCCCGCCGTCAACCCGTCGTCCTCGGGTGCGAAAAGCGTGTTGTTGCCGTGCATGTGAAAAAGACCCGGCGGCACGTCGCGTATGTGCCAAGCACCGTCGATGCGTTCAGCCATCTTCTCGAGCATGCTTTCGTGCGTGCGCGACGCGGCTTTTTCCATGCCGCGCCTGAGCGTGCGGCGCGCTTCCGGCGAAACCGCCGTCTCGATCATCCGCTCGAACGTGATGCGGTCGTACCAGAGATCGAGCGTGCCGTACCCGGCATACGTGCGCATCCAGTCACGGTACGTCGTGGCGACCGTCGTCACGAGCCCTTCGGCCGTGCTGCGGCTAAGCCGCATATGCCTTGCCGCGACGACAAAGCTCGCTGTCAGACGCTTCAGATCCCATTCCCATGGACCGTACGCGACTTCGTCGAAGTCGTTCAGATCGAACGCCAGTTGCCGCTCGGGTGTCGCAAAGCCGCCGAAGTTCATCAGATGGCCGTCGCCACAGATCGGCATGACGATGCCCGTGTCCTGCACCTTGCTGAGGTCGTGCGCCTGAATGATCGCGGTGCCGCGAAAGAACGTGAACGGCGATACCGCCATGCGTCCATACCGCAATGGCACGAGACGCTGCACGCGCCCCTCGCTGCTCTTGCGAAGCAGGGCGACCGGATCGCGGTCGAGATCGCCAACCGCACGATGACTGGACCGTTTGCTATGTTCGCGCGCGGCGCGGCCGGCCGCTTCCCGTTCAGCGATGGTGCTCGACGTCATGCGTTTCTCCGCTTTCTTCGAATCGTCATGGACCGGCATGCGGCGCCCGCCTGGCCGCTGCGGGCTGAATGCCCGAGCCGCTTCCAACCTGTGCCCTGCGCGGCTCTCGCCCTCGCCGGCAGCGCCCCTGCGGCCTCGAGGAGCAGCGTCGCCTGCCGGTATTAAATCCCGCGCCGCACGCCAGCGCAAGGGGCCGGACCACGGTGCATCACTTTATGACAATCGGACCTTCGGCCCTGCACGTCGCCACAAAACTCGATATGTTTTTTTCGATTGTTTAGAATCGACCCCAGACGGAGACAAAATTCACCGATCAGGACAAACCCACACTGATGAGAACACCCTTTGCCTTTTCGGACACATCCCATTTCGCCGGCACGTCGTCTTGCCCAACACTTTCGCCCTTTCACAGGAAATGCGCGCACGCGGCGCATTGCACGATGTCCGCATCCATCGAACCGGCGAGCCTCTGACGACGTGAACCTTTCTCTCTTCGCCCGCTACGGCGTGCTCGGCAGCGCGATGCTGCTGTCAGCGTGCTGCTTCTTCCCGAGCCACCGGCACAAGACCGACACCATCCCTCCCACCACGGGCTCCCTGACCGTCGCACCCGCTTCCAGTTTCGCCTATGTACCCGCGGAGGACGGCCGGCTGTCGCCGAACCGCATCCAGAACACGGCGTCGTCGAGCATCACGCTCAAGAAGAACGTCGACGTGAGCGTACGCGACGCAGTTGCAAAAACGCTCACGCGCGCGGGCGTCAATATCGCCGACAACGCGCGCACCCTGAGCGCGCGCATCGAGGTGTTCTCGGTGGAAGACGCGCGCTCGCCCGCATGGTGGACGTTGAAGATGCACTACGTGCTGATCGGAACCGACTCGAAACGCGAACTCTACGCGTCGACGAAAACCGTGCGGCGCCGGTTCCATACGTTCACGAATAACACGATCGCGCTCGAGGACACGGTGGCGGCCAACGTATCCGTATTACTCGGCGATCCTGAATTCGTGCGCGTGCTGCATTGACCCGCCCGTTAAACGCGCATTGACCGCCGGTTTACCCCGTTTCGCTTCGCCGGTTCGGTACAATCGGCGGGACCTGTCCTGTGGACCGTTGCCGGGTCGGCTGCACTGACCGCCCAGGCAACGGATGCTCATCCTGCGAGCCGCTCATGTCCGTTACCGCCTGGCTTTTCTTCCTGCCCGCCTGCTTCGCGCTCAACATGGCGCCTGGCCCCAACAACCTGCTGTCGATCAATGTCGCGGCACGTCATGGCTTCTGGATGGCCGGCATCGCGGGCACGGGCCGCCTCGTCGCGTTCGCCGCGATGCTCGCATTGACCGCCACGGGGCTCGCCGCCGTGCTGCACGCGTCGGCATGGGTGTTTCTCGGCATCAAGCTAGCCGGCGCGGGCTATCTGATCTGGCTCGCGGTCCAGTTGTGGCGCAGCAAGGCCACGACGTTCGAATCGGCGAAACACGAAGACGCGTCGCTCTGGCGCCTCGCACGACGCGAATGTCTCGTCGCGGCCGGCAACCCGAAAGCGATTCTGGTATTCACGGCATTCCTGCCGCAATTCGTCGACATCACACAACCGGCGGTGCCGCAATTTGCCGTGCTCAGCGCGAGCTTTCTCGCGCTCGAATCGATTGCGATCGTGCTGTATTCCTGTGCGGGCATGTGGCTCGGCCGCTGGCTCACGCGCGCCGATGTGCGCCGCTGGTTCAACCGCTGCTGCGGGACGTTCCTGGGTGCAATCGGCCTCAGCTTCCTGCTCGCGCGCCACAGCTGAGCGTCGTACGCAGCAGAAGCACGCTGGAACGCGCGAACTGCGCGGACCATAAGTTATTGCTAATGCATTCAGTCAATAACTTTAACTATCATCAATCGATGCATCCTCTTATTCTCGAAACATCGTCCGAACAGCCCGCATGAAACGTGCAATGCCGCCGTAGCGGCACAGCTCCTGCGCAGGCGCCGCACGTGCGGCAACGGACAGACAGCTTTCAATCGTCACTGGGGCAAACCATGAAGATCTGTGTCTTCGGAGCGGGTGCAATAGGCGGGCTGATGGGTGTGCAACTGGCGCGGGCGGGAGCTGACGTGAGCTTCGTCGCGCGCGGCCCGCACCTCGCCGCCATGCGTGAACACGGCGTGCGGCTGCAGATGGACGGCGAGGAAGTCTCCGCCAGGGTCCGCTGCACGTCCGATCCGCGAGAACTGGGCGTGCAGGACTACGTGATCATCACGCTCAAGGCGCATTCGCTGCCGGGCGTCGTCGAGTCGATGCAGCCGCTCTTCGGCAGGCACACGGCCATTATCACGGGCACGAACGGCATCCCTTACTGGTACTTCTATCAACACGGCGGCCAGTTCGCGGGCACGCGCCTCGCGAGCGTCGACCCGGATGGCTCGCAATGGTCGCGGCTGGGCCCGGAGCGCGCGATTGGCTGCGTGCTGTATCCCGCCGCCGAAATCGCGGAACCTGGCGTCATCAAGCACGTGTACGGCAAGAAATTCCCGATCGGCGAGCCGAGCGGCGAACGGACCCCGCGTATCCAGCAGTTTCACGAGATCATGCAGGCCGCCGGTTTCGACGCGCCGATCCGCGAAAACATCCGCGACGAGATCTGGCTCAAGCTGTGGGGCAACCTCTGCTTCAATCCGATCAGCGCGCTCACGCACGCGACGCTCGACATCATCACGAGCGATCCCGGCACGCGGGCGCTGTCGCGCGCGATGATGATCGAGGGCAAGCAGATTGCCGAACAGTTCGGCGTGCACTTTCGCGTCGACGTCGAGAAGCGCATCGATGGCGCGGGCGCGGTTGGCGCGCACAGAACGTCGATGCTGGTCGACCTGCTGCACAAACGGCCGATGGAAATCGATCCGCTCCTGACCGTCGTGCAGGAGATGGGACGCCTCGTCAACGCGCCCACGCCGACCATCGACGTCGTGCTCGCCCTCGTCAAGCAGCGCGAAAAGATGGCGCTGCAGGGCGACTGATTTTCATGGCATGGGCCAGGTCACGAAGAGGACCGGATGCGCGGCATCCGGTCCTCTTCGCTTCGATTCCAATGCATCATTCCATCAACGCCGCATGCTGCTCAGTGATCGATCGACAGCCACACGCTTTTCGGCTCCGTGAAGTTTTCGATCGCGACATCGCCATGCTCGCGCCCGAAGCCCGAGTCGCCCGAGCCGCCCCACGGCAGACGCACATCGGTGTAGCCGTACGTGTTGATCCACACGGTGCCCGCTCGCAGTTCATGCGCGACGCGGTGCACGCGGCCAATGTCCCTGCTCCATACGCCGGCCGCGAGGCTATAGAGCGTGCCGTTCGCGATGCGGATCGCGTCGGCTTCGTCGTCGAAGCGGATCACGCTCGCCACCGGGCCGAAGATTTCCTCCTGCGAAATACGCATCTCGTGCTCGACGTTGGCGAACACCGTCGGTTCGACGAAGAAGCCGCGCTCGCCGATCCGCGCGCCGCCGGTCACGAGCGAGGCGCCCTCGTTCCGGCCGATCTCGACGTAATCGAGCACCGTCTTCATCTGCGTGGCGGAGACGAGCGGGCCCATCCCTGTTTCGCGCGAGGTCGGGTCGCCGACACGGATCGCCTTCGCCCGCGCCGCGAGCCGTGCGACCACTTCGTCGTACACGTTGCGATGCGCGAGAATGCGCGAGCCGGCCGAAC
>CALFSF010000531.1 GCA_937917025.1 uncultured Paraburkholderia sp. | reverse complement strand
TTGAAACTCTCCGTGGACGCCCGGCACTGGCTGCCGCGATGCGCAGTTCATGTTGATCGATAAGGGAACAATCTCAGCGGAGGCCGGGTTGACTGACGGCCTCCGCGGTTGACATGGGAGAGTCTAGGCGCGTATCGTTTTGTCTCAAATGACGTATTTACCTCGTTTTCGGACATCATCTTTTCGATGCAACCGGAACGGCGGTCAAACGAAGAGGATGAGATGAAGCGCATCGGTGTGGTCGTTTTCCCGGGATTCCAGATTCTCGACATGGTCGCCGTGTCGGTGTTCGAGCTTGCGAACCTGGAGGCGGGCCCAGGCCAGCCAACGTACGAAATCGAGCTCATCTCCGAACACGGCGGGCTGGTGCGCAGCTCGTCGGGTGTGCAGGTCGGATCGAAAGCGTTCGACGACCCCGCGTACGACACGGTGGTCGTGGCCGGCGCGATGTTCGTCGAGCCGTCGTCGGCGGGACTGCGCGCGTTCCTGAAGCGCGCGCTGGCCGCGTCGCGGCGCACCGCCAGCATCTGTACCGGCGCGTTCGCGCTCGCCGAAGCGGGCATCCTCGACGGCAGGCGGGTCACGACGCACTGGGCGTTCGCGCGCGAACTGCAACATCGCTTCCCGAAAACACAGGTGGACGACGACCGCATCTTCATCGTCGATGGTTCCGTGTGGACGTCGGCGGGGATGACGGCGTGCATCGATCTGTGTCTCGCGCTCGTCGAGGCCGATCTGGGCGCCGATGTCTCGCGCGCGATCGCAAGAAAGCTCGTGGTCTATCACCGGCGCACTGGCGGCCAGTCGCAGTTTTCCGCGATGCTCGACCTGCAGCCGCGTTCCGACCGCATCCAGACCGCGCTCACCTGGGCGAAAGATCATCTGCGCGAGCGGCTGTCGGTGGAAACGCTCGCTGAAGTCGCGCATTTGAGTCCCCGCCAGTTCAGCCGCGCGTTTCGCGACGAGACGCGACAGTCGCCCGCGAAGGCCATCGAAAACCTGCGCGTGGAAGCCGCGCGATCGATGATCGAGACCGGTCGCCATTCGCTGGAGACCGTCGCGCTCGAAACAGGCTTCATGGACACCGAGCGGATGCGCCGGGCGTTTCTGCGGGCGTTCGGTCAGCCGCCCCAGGCTGTCAAGCGGGCGGCGCGCGCGTAGATCCGGAGCGGCTTGCCTGCCCGATGCACGCTTCGCCACGCTACTTTCATCGTCTTCCGACGCAGCGTTTCGCTGGACCTCATTCGTCCCTCCTCCCTGAAACACCCCGAAAGTGTTGTAAGCATGCTGACTAAATACCCACAAAACGCATGGCTTTATTGCGAATCGTTACCATTCATGAAATGATAACGATTCGCATTTGACGACATTGCCGGTCCCTGAATAACGGTCTGGCGGGGTTGAATCGCGCGCGCGAATAACGCGCAGCGGGCCACGGCGAGACGTTCGCGTTTCGCCAGACCGAAAAAAGAAACGCAACAACGACAGGGATTCAGACGATGATCAGGACGACACCGCTCGCGGCGGCCATTCTGGCTGTATTCGCGACACCGCTGTATGCGCAGACCACCGCCCAGCCGGCCACGCCCGCTGCCCAGCCGGCGCAATCCGCCCCGACCGCTACCGCCGACGCCGCCAGCAACACGCTGCCCGCCGTCAACGTGACCGGCCAGGCGGACAACAGCAACGACTTCCAGCCCGAAAAATCGAGCGTCGGCGCGAAGGTGCCGGCCGCGTTGCGCGACATTCCGCAGGCCGCCGTTGTCGTACCGAAAGCGGTGCTGCAATCGCAGGCCGCGACGTCGTTCAGCGACGCGCTGCGCAACGTGCCGGGCGTCACGCTCGGCGCGGCCGAAGGCGGTCAGATCGGCAACAACATCAACCTGCGCGGCTTCACGGCGCGCACCGACATCTATCTCGACGGCTTCCGCGACCGCGGCCAGTACTATCGCGACACGTTCAACCTGGAATCGATCGACGTGCTGTACGGCCCGTCGTCGCTCTATTTCGGACGCGGTTCGACGGGTGGCGTGATCAACCAGGTCAGCAAGGAGCCGACGTTGAAGCGCCGCGCCGACGTCTCGGTGCAGGCCGGCACGCACGACCGCTATCGCACGACCGTCGACCTGAACCAGCCGATCACCGATACCGCGGCGGTCCGTATCAACGCGTTCGGCCAGGATCTCGGCTCGAGCCCCGACGTGATGAAGAACAAGGACTACGGCATCGCGCCGGAAGTGAAGTTCGGCATCGGCACGCCGACAGAAATCA
>CALFSF010000530.1 GCA_937917025.1 uncultured Paraburkholderia sp. | reverse complement strand
CGAAACCGAACTGCAGACGCTCGCCGACGCCGATCCGGCCGATATCGACACGACGCTCCTGATCATTCCGGACGCGCTGGCCGATTTCCTCGAGTACAACGACTGCCTGTTTTTCGCCGACCGGATGCTAAAGCAGATGCGTCTTGAAGGCGAATTGCAGATCGCGAGTTTTCATCCGCGGTATCAGTTCGACGGCACCGGGCCAGACGACATCGAGAACTACACCAACCGCGCGCCGTATCCGGTCCTGCATCTGTTGCGCGAAGCGAGCATCGAGCGTGCCGTCGAGGCGTTCCCCGACGCCGCCGATATCTACGAACGCAATCAGGAAACGATGCAGCGGCTTGGCCTGGATGGCTGGCGCAAGTGGATGAGCGAGCCGGCTAAGGACTGACGTTGGGCGTTACACAGGCGCGCGGCAGCTGAAGAGCAGGCGTTCACTGCGCCGGCCGGAAATGAACGCCACGGGTGTTACACAACCTCTGGCGCGAAGAACCGCTCCCGCAGTTCGCCGAGGCCGAGCGTCTCCATCACCTCATTGAGCCGTTCCGCCGGCCGGCGGCGCGGCAGATCCTTGTACTGCGCGATGATGAGTTCGTTCTTCATCGAATGCTCCCAGCCGACGAGTTCCGTCACGCTTACCTGATACCCGTGCGCCTCGAGTTGCAGGCAGCGCAGCACGTTCGTGATCTGGCTGCCGAACTCGCGCGTGTGCAGCGGATGGCGCCAGATTTCCGTCAGCGCGTGCCCGAGCGAGCGGCTCTTGTTGCCGCGCAACACGCCCGCCACTTCCGCCTGACAGCACGGCACCACGACGATGTACTTCGCCTTTTTCTCCAGCGCGAAGCGGATCGCGTCGTCGGTGGCGGTGTTGCACGCGTGCAGCGCGGTGACGATGTCGATCGTCGCCGGCAGACGCTCCGACGTGATCGATTCCGCCACCGACAGATTCACGAACGACATCCCGCCGAAACCCAGCCGCGCCGCCAGTTCTTCCGACTTCGTGACGAGATCCTCGCGCGTCTCGATGCCGTAGATATGCGACGCGTCGTGCTGTTCCTTGAAAAACAGGTCGTACAGGATAAAACCCAGATAGGACTTTCCCGCGCCGTGGTCGACGAGCGTGAGGCTGCCCTGCGTGTCCTTCAGGTCTTTCAGCAGCGGCTCGATGAACTGGAACAGGTGATAGACCTGCTTCAGCTTGCGCCGGCTGTCCTGATTCATCGCGCCGTCGCGCGTGAGGATGTGCAGCTCCTTCAGCAGCTCGATCGACTGGTTCGGACGGATTTCGTGGCTTTTCGCCGCTTTCGGCGGCTTTGCGGGAGTGGCGGATCGGGTCGACATCGAATTTGTGCAGCGCCAACTGCACCGGGAACGTGCGACAGATGACGGAACGATTGAAAAGATACTGCCAGTTTACCGAAAAGCGCGAAGAGGAACCGGGTGCATCCACGCGAAGAGCAGGAAAGCCGCCGCGGACTGATTCACGCACCGGGAACATTTCATGCCCCCATGTCATGTGCCGCGCGAAAAAAGCGCGGGTCGCAGACGGGCGGCAATTCCGCTTCGCCCTGACTGGGAGCGGCACAACGATCAACACCAGCAGCTGGCCCAGGCAGAAAAGCTGGCGTGGGGGGAGGTCGGCACCGGAACATCGGGCCGAAATTACGTAACCTGCAGCGCGCCGTGACCGGACAGGAAGCACGCTCGGACGACAATGAGGCGGCAATGGACGCGATACCGAACGGAAACGCGGAGCAGAAATTCCAGGAGATGATGACAAAACTCCTCACCACGCCCGCGTGGACAGAAAAGCAGCAGATCGAACTCGAAATGGCGCGCGACATCTCGGTGGAGATGCTGCGGATTGCCGAATTGATGCGCGATGGCGCCGTCGACATGGAAACCTGTCTCACGATGCTCAAATACGCCAAGGTGCTCGACTTCGTCATGACGACGCTGGCTTCACGGCGTGACATCAAACCCCAGACGCTACGCGTGATCTTCAAGCTCGCCGGTCTGAAGGTCGATGAGGAGTACCCGGGTTGATCGTTTCGTTCCGCCCCTGAAGGCGGTGCATGCGGCCGGCTTTCAGGGTTTGACGCGAGTCATCAGACGCGCGTACGACGCTTTCAGATGCCGCTGGACTGCCGCATGTGCCTGCAGGGCGTCCCGTGCCTCGAGCGCCTCCAGAATGGCGCGGTGTTCGTCGAGCGCCGCCGCCCACGTGTCGTCCCCTTCGAAATGCACCCGCAGCTTCGACGACAACGGACTGTGCCGCTCGTCGAAGAGATCCGCGATCGTCTTCACCAGCACGTCGTTTTTCGACATCTGCGCGACGCACAGGTGGAACTGCCGGTCGGCGGCGAGCGGAACCTGGCCGGCGGCGACTTCGGCGGCCATGCGCTCGTACAACGCGCGCAGCGCCTTGAGCGCCTTCGGCTTCGCGAACGGCGCGACGCTTGCCGCGATCGCGCCTTCGATCAGCGAGCGGGCATCCATGATGTCGCGCGGGCTTTCGCCGAGCGCGCCCGAATCGGGCGCTGCCGCGCCGGCCGCGGCGGACGCCGGGCGCGAATTGACATACACGCCCGATCCCATGCGGATCTCCACGCGTCCTTCCAGTTCCAGCGCGACGAGCGCCTCGCGCACCGACGGCCGCGACACGCCAAGCGTCTGCGCCAGTTCGCGCTCGGACGGCAGGCGGCCGTTCGGCGCGAATCCTTGCTGGCCGATCAGCTCGCGCAGCTTGTCGGCGATCTGGAGATAGAGACGACGCGTTTCGACGGGTTTGACTGACAAACGTGGCTCCGGGCGGCGGGATGGTTCGACGGTTCGACGGCGGCAACGCCGGGCTGCGCGCGCCGGGCAAAGCGTGAATTGTAATCAGCGCGGCGATCCGCGGACGGTTCGACGTCGGTGACGTCGCAATGCGCATGCGGACCAGACTGGCTTGACCAGATTAGCAAGACACTTCTATGATCGGCAACTGGTCAGGCCGGAATAACGTCATGCCGTGAACCCGGCACGGCGGTTCTCCACTCCAGAACGCCCATCCCGCGATGAATCCTGTCTCATCTGTTTCGTTCCGCACGACCCTGTTTCCGGAGCGCGGGCGGATGGCAACCCGACGCGCCTGAAGGCCGCGCCCGGCGAGGCTACGCTTCGGGCGTGAATCCTCGTCGAATCCCGACCAGGCCGTCACCCGCACAGACGAAAGAACAGAGGTTTCCACATGTCGAGTCCAGCACCTGCAACGCCCGCTACCCTCACCGCGCACGCCGTGATCCGCCTGCATCCGAACGACGACGTCGTGATCGCGACGCGTCAGCTCGTGTCCGGCACGCGGATCGATGCGGAAGATCTCGTCGTGTCCGGATTGATTCCGCCGGGCCACAAGATCGCGACGCGCGCGATCGCGAAAGGCGAACCGGTCAAACGCTACAACCAGATCATCGGCGTCGCGCGGGCGAACATCGCGCGCGGCCAGCACGTGCATGTGCAGAATCTCGGCATGGCGGATTTCTCGCGCGACCACGCGTTTGGCGTCGACCGGCATCCCACTGAATACGCGAGCGAACCGGCGCACTTCATGGGCATTCGCCGCGACGACGGCCGCGTCGCGACGCGCAACTACATCGGCGTGCTGACGAGCGTGAACTGCTCGGCGACGGTCGCGCGCGCGATCGCCGATCATTTCCGGCGCGACGTGCATCCCGAGGAACTCGCGGATTTTCCGAACGTCGACGGCGTGATCGCGCTCACGCATGGGCTTGGCTGCGGTATCGACACGCAGGGCGAAGGCATCCGCATCCTGCGCCGCACGCTCGCGGGTTACGCGCGGCATCCGAACTTCGCGTCGGTGCTGTTCGTCGGCCTCGGCTGCGAGACGAACCAGATCGGCGGCGTGCTCGAAGCCGGCGGGTTGAGCGACGACAGGCCGCGTCTGCGCAGCTTCACGATTCAGGACAGCGGCGGCACGCGCAAGACGATCGAGCACGGCATCGCGATGGTGCGCGAGATGCTCGTCGACGCGAACCGCGCGACACGCGAGCGGCTGCCGGCGTCGCATATCGTCGTCGGCTTGCAGTGCGGCGGCTCGGATGGCTATTCCGGCATCTCGGCGAACCCGGTGCTCGGCGCGGCCGTCGACCGTCTGGTGCGACACGGCGGCACGGCGATTCTGTCGGAGACGCCCGAGGTCTACGGCGCGGAACACCTGCTCACGCGGCGCGCAGTGAGCCGTGAAGTCGGCGAGAAACTGCTCGCGCGCATCGCCTGGTGGCAGGATTACTGCGAGCGCAACGGCGCGGCGCTCGATAACAATCCGTCGGCCGGCAACAAGGTCGGCGGCCTCACGACGATTCTCGAAAAATCGCTCGGCGCGGTGGCGAAAGGCGGCACGACGAATCTCGTCGAAGTGTACGAATACGCGCAGCCGGTCACCGCGAAAGGCTTCGTGTTCATGGATTCGCCGGGCTACGACCCGATGTCGGCGACGGGCCAGGTGGCATCGGGCGCGAACCTGATCTGCTTCACGACAGGGCGCGGTTCCGCGTATGGCTGCGCGCCGTCGCCGTCGCTGAAGCTCGCGACGAACACGCCGCTGTGGGAGCGCCAGGAAGACGACATGGACATCAACTGCGGCGGCGTGATCGACGGCACGGCGAACATCGATGAACTCGGCGAAGCCGTGTTTCGCATGATGCTCGACTGCGCGTCGGGCAAGCCGTCGAAGAGCGAACTGCACGGCTACGGGCAAAGCGAGTTCGTGCCGTGGCAGGTGGGCGTCGTGACCTGAAACGGCGCGGCGCTGTCTGCGCTTTTGAACGGCGTGATGATGCTGACGTGCTGCAATGCGCGTTTGCTCCCGCTCGCTGCGGGTGTGAAAATGGCGCACCTTGCGTCGTTGCACGCGTCTCTTCTCTCATCTTCATGCCCGCTGCATGCCCCTTTCGCACGATTCAGTTTCTGTCGCCGTCATCGGCGGCGGCCCGGCCGGCTTGATGGCCGCCGAGGCGCTCGCGCGGCGCGGCGTGCGCGTCGATGTCTATGACGCGATGCCTTCTGTCGGCCGCAAGTTCCTGATGGCAGGCAAAGGCGGCATGAACATCACGCACTCGGAGCCGCTCGCACCGTTTCTCGGCCGCTATGGCGCGCGCCGCGAGCGGATCGCGCCGCTCCTCGACGCGTTCGGCCCCGACGCGTTACGTGCGTGGCTGACGGAACTGGGCGTCCCGACGTTCGTCGGCAGCTCGGGACGCGTGTTCCCCACCGACATGAAGGCCGCGCCGATGCTGCGCGCATGGCTGCATCGGCTGAAGGAAGCCGGTGTGCGGTTTCACATGCGCCACAAATGGATCGGCTGGGACAGCGACGCGCAGTCATCCGGCGCACCGAAGCACGCGCTGCGCTTCGCCGCGCCCGGCGACGACGGCGAGCATCGCGTAACGGCCGATGCGGTCGTGTTCGCGCTCGGCGGCGGCAGCTGGCCACGGCTCGGATCGGACGCTTCGTGGGTGCCGTTGATGGAGGCACGCGGCGTGTCCATCGCACCGCTGCTCCCGTCGAACTGCGGCTTCGACGCCGACTGGAGCGCGTATTTCCGTGAACATTTCGCCGGTCAGCCGGTGAAACCCGTCGCCATTTCCGTCAGCGATATAGACAAAAAAGTCCATTATCGAAAAGGTGAGTTCATTCCGACAGAAACGGGGGTCGAGGGCAGCCTGGTGTATGCGCTTTCGTCGGTGATCCGGGATCGTCTGCTGGCGGACGGCGAGGTGGTCATTCACCTCGATCTCGCGCCCGCACATTCCGCGGAGCGCGTTGTGGACGAGGTCACGCGCCCACGCGGGTCGCGCTCGATGTCGACGCATCTGCACGGCCGGCTCGGCATTTCGGGGGTCAAGGCGGGTTTGCTGCGCGAGTGTCTGCCGAAGGAGGCGTTCGCCGACGCGCAGCAGCTGGCGCATGCGATCAAGGCGCTGCCGCTGCGTCTGACGCGCGCGCGGCCCATCGAGGAAGCGATCAGCAGCGCGGGCGGCGTGCCGTTCGAGGCGCTCGACGCGCGCCTGATGCTGCGACAGACTCCTGGCGCGTTCTGCGCCGGCGAAATGCTCGACTGGGAAGCGCCGACGGGCGGCTACCTGCTGACCGCCTGCTTCGCGAGCGGGTTCGTTGCGGGGCACGGCGCGGCGGGGTACGTCGGAGTGCCGGAATCGGCGCCGGGATTAGCGTCGGGTTAGGCACCGGGTCGCGAAGGACATCACGACGCCAGATCTCAGCGCGCCTGCAAACGCCACAACGACGTCACCTCTTTCACGCGCGCCGCGTGCAGCGGATCGTTCGCATCGGTCGACTTCGGATGGCGCGGCTTGATGTCTTCGCGCCCGACGAGCTTCAACCCGGCCTGATCGATCGCCGCCAGCAGGCTTTCGCGCGAGCGCAAGCCGAGATGCTCGGCGAAGTCGGACAGGATCAGCCAGCCTTCGCCGCCCGGCGAAAGATGCGCCGCGAGGCCATTCAGAAAACCAAGCAGCATGCGGCTGTCCGGATCGAACACGGCATATTCGATCGGCGACGCGGGCCGCGCCGGCACCCACGGCGGATTGCAGATCACGAGCGGCGCGCGGCCTTCGGGAAAGAGATCGGCCTGCACTACCTTGACCTGAGCGTCGTAACCCATCCGCGCGAGGTTTTCGGTGGCGCATGCGAGCGCACGCGGATCCTGATCGGTCGCGACGATCCTCTTCACGCCGCGCTTTGCCAGCAGCGCGGCCAGCACACCGGTACCGGTGCCGATATCGAACGCCTTTTCAAGCGTTGGCAGCGGCGTGCGCGCGACGAGATCCACATACTCCCCGCGCACCGGCGAGAACACGCCGTAATGCGGGTGAATGCGATCCGCGAGCACGGGAATCTCGACGCCCTTCTTGCGCCACTCATGCGCGCCGACGAGGCCGAGCAGTTCACGCAGCGACACCACCGAAGGCTCGCCGGTCGCCGCGCCGTACGTCTCGGCACAAGCCTCGCGCACTTCCGGCGCGCGGCGCAGCGGGATCGTGTAATCGCCTTCCAGCGGAATCAGCACCATGCCGAGGACGCGCGCGCGTTGCGACTGCGCCTGGCGGTGGAAATTGAACGCTTCTTTCAGCGAGGTCGCGGCCTTGCGCGGATTGCGTTCGACCCGCCGCGTCATCGCCTGCAACAGCTGGCGCGCGTTCTGGAAGTCGCCGCGATACAGCAGCGCCGTGCCTTCGCAGGCGAGACGGTACGCGGCATCGGCGGTGAGACGATCGTCGGCGATGGTCACACGCCTGGGCGGCGGCACGGCCGCCTCGGAGCGCCAGAGGACGGCGCGCGGGCCGTCGTCTTCGGGAAGGGTGATCGTGGCGGAAGTGGTCATGGATACGCGAGGAAGAGACGAGGCGGCCGCAATACGGTCTGCGCCGGCAGCGGCACGGCCGCTCACAGCTTTGGCGCGATAGTACCGCTCACCTGGACGCACGTCTTCCTGTATTTCCGCGTGTGACGGATTTTGCATGGCGCGTCGCACGTGTATTTCCGCTGACGCGCACGAGCGCGCCTCATCACCCCCCAGGGGCGCGCGCGGGCAGCAGCGTCGCCGCATGCGTCGAATGCGTCTGCATCGCGATATCCTGCGCAGTCAGTCCGCGATTGTCGCGCAGCGCCGGATTGGCGCCACGGGCGAGCAACAGCTGGATGGTGTCCGCGCGATCGTAGCCCGCCGCCCACATCAATGCCGTGAGATCGTTCTTGTAGAGACGGTTGACGTCGACCCCCGCATCGAGCAGCAGCTGCACCACCGCCGTTGCGCCCTGACCGGCGGCATATTCCATCGCGGTTTTGCCGATGCGGTCGGCGGCCGCCGTGTCCGCCTTGTGGTCCAGCAGCAGCTTCACGATTGCGTCGGAGCCGCCATACGCAGCGGCCATCAGCGGCGTAATGCCGGAGACATCGGCCTGGTTCGCGTTCGCGCCGTGATCGATCAACGTGCGCGCCATATTGAGCGAGCCTTTCTTGCAGGCCGTGATCAACGCAGTATCGCCGATCCGGTTGCGCGAACCCGTCGACGCCCCGGCGGCAAGCGCAGCGTTCACGCCGGCTTCGTCGCCGCTTCGCGCTGCGTTCAGCAATTGCTGGTTGATCCCCACGTCGTCATCGGCGACGCTCTGCGCAGGCGCGCCGCCGAGCGCGACCGCCATCACCGCGGCACCCACCGCCGTCCACGCACGCTGCGTTCTTTTCATCGTCGTGTCTCCCCTCGAAGCGCTGTATCGATTGTGTGGCGACCGTCATTTTCATCCGCACGCGCGTTACTGCAGGTTCGCGATGTACGCTGCCAGATTCATGATGTCGTCGTCCGTCAGGCCTTTCGTGACGCTCGTCATGTTGCCGGCATCGTTCGTGCGCCGACGTTCGCGGAAGTCCTGCAACTGTTTGACGATGTACGCATACTGC
This sequence comes from uncultured Paraburkholderia sp., assembly GCA_937917025.1. Classification (GTDB taxonomy): domain Bacteria; phylum Pseudomonadota; class Gammaproteobacteria; order Burkholderiales; family Burkholderiaceae; genus Paraburkholderia. The sequence goes on along the minus strand of CALFSF010000530.1, from coordinate 185 downwards.
TGCCCGGCGACACGCGGAATCTCGTTCTGCCCGGTGAAACCGCCCAGATGGCACATCGTGCACAGCACCTCGGCCGTCTTGCGACGCCCCGCTTCGACACGCACCGGATCAGCCTTGTAGGGCACCGCCACCGGCTTCTGCGCGGCAAAATAGTCGGCGAGGTCCTGCATGTCCTCGCGCGACAG
>CALFSF010000529.1 GCA_937917025.1 uncultured Paraburkholderia sp. | reverse complement strand
GATCGCGCTCGAGCACGCCGTCGCCCAGCCGGTAACGCACATCGAACGACGATGCGAGCGACATGTCGTGCGTGATCACGACGATCGTGCGATCGAGGCGCTGCAACAACGCGACGATATGCTGGACCGACACGGGATCGAGATTCGACGTCGGTTCATCGAGCAGCAGCAGTTCGCGCGGCTGGTACAGCGCGCGCGCCAGCAACAGACGCTGCCGCTGACCGGCGGATATATTCGCGATCGTGTCGCTGATCACCGTGCGCGTGCGCATCGGCAGACGCATCACGTCGGCAAGCAATCCGACGTCGTCGAGCAGCGCATGAATGCGCGCTTCGTCCGCGTTGCCCGCGAAGAGCGAAATGTTTTCGGCAATCGAGCCATGCAGGATCAGGTCGCCCTGACGCATATGCACCGCGTGCCGGCGGATTTCGTCGACGGTCAGATTCGGCCACGCGATGCCGTTCAGCGTGATCTGCCCGTCCTGCAGCGGTTCGGCGGCGGCGAGCAGCTTGAAGAGCGTCGACTTGCCGCTGCCGGATGAACCGATGATCACGATCTTGTCGCCCTTGCCGATCGTGAGATTGGCGCCCTTCAGCACCGGCTGGTCCGAGACGCCGTAGCGAAACGTCACGTCGCGCACGTCGATCTGCTCGAACGTGCGGACCTCGACGGTTCGATGGACGTCGCTCGCGGGCGTGTACCGCTCGCCTTCGCAATCGACGATATCGCCCACGCGCGCCACCGGCACGCTCAGCATGAAATACTCGAACAGCGCGTTGATCGACGCAGCCAGTCGTTCAGAAAGCAACGACTTGTAGATCAAAAACGAATAGAACACGCCGACCGAGATCGCGCCGCCCAGCATCAGCCGCGCCGCGAACCAGGTGATCGCGATCATGTCGGCGTAATTCACGAGTTTGAGAATGGCATCGCGCGCGCTCGCAAGACGGCCGCCCTGAACGAGCGCGGCAATGTACGCGCGGTACTTCGCCATGAACATCGCGGTGCGCCGCGTTTCGCCCTGCGACAGCTTGATGAGCGACGCGGCGCGGATCGTCTCGATCAACGTGTCGTCGCAGCGCGCGGATTCCTCGAGCACGAGCGCATGCGTGTCGCGCATGCCCGCGAAGAGCGCATACGACACCACCACATAGAACGCAAAAACGAGCAACGCGATCGCCGTCAGTTGCGGGCTTTGCACGAGCATCAACGCGAGCGCCAGCACGCCGACCACGAGATTGATGCCGAGCGAGATCAGCGTGCGCGTGGCGAAGATGCTGATTTCGTCCTGCGCCTTGACCCGCGCGAACAGATCGCCCACGTGACGCTTTTCGAAGTACGACACCGGATTGCGCAGCAGATGCGCGAGTATCCCTTCGGTCATGTTCATCTGCACGAAACCGTGCAGCAGTTCGACGAGGTACGTCTGCACGAAATGACTCAGCGTACCCGTGACGAAAATCGCGCTGAACGTCAGGATCAGGACGTTGAGCAGGTTCAGGTTATCGGCGGCGACAACATCGTCGAGCACGAGATTGCCGAGATACGGCCTCGCAAGAATCGCGAACTGGCTGCCGAGCGCGACGAACATCACCTTCGCGATCTGCGCCTTGATCTGCGGATTGAGCGCGCGCACGCGGGCGAGCGCCGCGGGCACGCGCGAGCGGCTGCGCACACGGGGCATCGACGGCGTCGGCGCGCATTCGAGCAGATAACCGGACACGCTCGCGATGAACGTTTCCATCGATATGCGCCGCCGGCCGCTTGCCGGATCGATCACCTGCACATAGCCGCGTCCGCACTTCTCGAAGACGACGAAATGCGCGCCGCCAAAGTGAAGGATCGAGCCGCGCTTGACGGTGGGCAGATCGGCCGCGTCGAACCGGTACGCCTGCACGGCGAGTCCGAATTCGACGGCGACGTCGTACAGGTCCATCAGCGAAAGACCATTCGACGAGATCGGGCTGAACGCCTGCAGTTCGCGCACTTCCGTCGCGCGGCCAAAGTGCGACAGCACCATCGCGAGACAGGCGTAGCCGCATTCGGCCACTTCGTTTTGATAGATCGCGCGCACGGTTACCCCCTCAGCATGCGGAAGAACGGCGCCAGCACCCATTCGGCAATCGTCCGCCGTTCGATCACGATGCTCGCGGTCGCCGACATGCCGGGCAGGATTTCGAAGTGCTGCCGCTCGAAGTCGAAGGTGTGGCCACGCAACGTGGCCCATGCCATGTAATCGCCTTCCGGCGCGCGCGGCTCCGATGCGCCCGAAGGCGGCGACATCGGCGAGCGCACCGTCGTGCGCGAGATCGAATCGATGCGCGCTTCGTAGCTGCCGAATTTCGCGTAGGGAAACGCGTCGAACTTGAGCCGCACGGTCTGCCCTTCGCGCACGAAGCCTCGACGACGCGAGGGAATCCGCAGCGCCGCGCGCAACGCGCCGCCTTCGCCGGTCACGATGACGAGCGCCACGTCGGATGCGGCAAGCGTTCGCCCCGCCACCAGCCCCGAAAACGACACCACGCCTGCGCGCGGCGCGGAGATCGTCATGTTTTGCCGGTTCTGTTCGAACCGCACCCGGATGTCCTGAAGATCGCGCGCATGCCGTGCGTCGAGTTCCTTCAACTGGGCGTCGATCTCAGCCTGCGCGCTTCTTGCCGTGCCCAGCTCCGCCACGAGTTGTTGCCGCCGCGCGGTGCTCTGCGCGACCACGACTTTCGCCTGGTGCGTGTCAGCCTTCGCCTGTTCGATGCGGTCGGCGGTGACGTACTCGGACACCGACTCGAGCCGCGACAGCTTGTGCGCCGATTCATCGACGAGCTGACGGTTCTGCGCCAGTTGCTCGTCGAGCGCCGACATCTCCGCGCGACGGCTCGCTTCGGTCAGTCGCGACGTGTCGCGTTGCGCGGACAGCTCCGCCTTGCGCTGGCGGTACTGCGCTTCGGTCGAAGCGATCTGCTCGTCGCGCATGTGTTCGTCGAACAGCGGGCGCTGCCGGCCATCGCTCGCGAGCGACAGATCCCGTTCGAGCCGGAAGAGCGGCGCACCCGGCGCGACGCGTTCGGCCTGATGCACGTAGATATCCGCGACGAGCCCTTCGAGGCCCTGAATCTTGATTTCCGACGGCGACACGATCTCCGCGCGCACGTCCTGTTTCAGTTCGACTTCGTGAAAAAACGCGAACACCGTCGCGACGGTCACGAGCGCCGACGTCGCATAGGCGATCCAGCGCCACGAGACGTTCTTGAATTGCGGGAGATCGATGGGTTCCATAACCTGTTGTGCGAAGTGCCGGCTTCGGACCGGCGTGGACGCTTTGCCTGAATTCACCCGTGCGGCATGCCCGGGCGGCACGACAGCACAGCCGAGCGCCCCTAACGCGTTGGCGCGAAGGCATACATCGACGGATTGACCGCGACGAGCGAGTGAGGAAAGTTGTCGATGAGCGCGGTCTCGATGTACCCGGCAAGCTGCTGCGGCGCGCCCTGCCCGGCCAGCGTCAGCGGCTCGAACAGTTCGGCGCTGAAACGTCCACCGTCGAAGCGCAGATAGAACGGCAGCAGGGTCGCGTCGAACTGCGTACCGAGGCGAAACACGCCGTTATGAATCCGCGCGGGACGCCCGAACATCGAAACGCCGACGGTTTCCATCGGATAGCGGTGCAACGCGAACGGCGGCACGTCGGCGAACAGCACCGCGACGCCCGTGCGCCTGAGCGCGCGGGCAACGCGCAGGCCGAGCCCGTTGCGATCGCCGTCGCCGTAGGTGTAGAGCACGTCCACGCCGGGAATCAGCGTGCTGTCGTCGCCATACATGTCGCGCGGCACGGCCGAGACAACGGCGATCGACTCGAGCCCCAGCGCGACGCGCAACGCGTCGACCACGTAGATGTTCGCGTACTGGGACACATAGTGAAACGGCGACACGATCACCGGACGTTTCGGATCGATGGCTTTCAGACGCCGGATCTCACTCGCGAGCCGGGCCGCGATCGCATGAAGGTCGGGCCAGACTTCGACGCCACGCGAGCGCCTGCCGTAATACATGCGCTGGTCGATCAGACGCTCGCGCAGGCTGCTCGCGGCGACACGCCGCCTGTCGAATGGCGCGGAGCCGAGTACATCGCGGCCGATCTCGCAACGCATCTCGCCATGGCAACGCGCGCGCGCGTCGGCAAGACCGCGGATGCGCGAGCCGGCCAGCGCGAGCGGTTCGATCGCCGCAGCCGGAAGCCGGGCCACCAGCGCACCGCGCAGGCAAAGCGGCCAGCGCCCGATGCTGTTGCGTAACGCAACCCGCAATCTGGCGACCGCATCATGCGACCAGATATTCATTGACGTGGGAATGGCGCCAACATGAAGACGGCCCCTCGCGGGGCCGTCCCTGTCAGCTACGCGGCGCTCAGGCTACCGGCTTCGACGGCGTGGCTTTCTTCGCCGGTGCCGGAGCGGAGCAGCAGCACTTGCAGCAGCCGCCTGCGACAGCTGCCCGGGCCAGTTCGGTGCGTTCGATCTTTTGCATTTCAGTTACCTCATTGATGATTGGTTATTTTCTTGTACTCGAAGCGGGTATTCCCGCTCGAGCGATGCGAATCATAGCCCGGGATTTTTTTAATATAAAACGGCATGACCTTTATTTACATTGATCCGTTTATATTAAAAAACTCAACCCGCGGAGCGATTACACCTCGCAAAGCCCGGCTTTCGTTTTTTAGCGAAGTCACGCGCAATGCCCGTCGGCATGGCCGCAGGGGGCCCGCATCACGCCCCACGCGGGTTGGGTGCAATAAGCGAATCAGGAATTCGTCTTCTGCTCATCGACAGGAAATTCAAAAACCGGATCGAACGTTTCCAGGAGATGAAGTTATACGATCGATTATCATCGAATTAAAACGGAAATGAGCCACACCGATACAGGAAGATCCCTACACGGAAAATCAGGCATTCCGACGCCGGATAAAAATCACAACAGACGGAATAATCTTTCACCGGCGTCCGTTTATCGGGAACACGCGGCGTTTTCGTCACGTGCCTTTCTCTGCGAACGCCCTAAACTCCTTAACAGAACGTCCACAACAGGAGATCCCATCATGCGCAAGACGATGTTTTTGCTCGCCCTCCTCGCGATCCAGCAGACTGCTTTCGCCGAGATGCCTAAAACCGCCGACGGCCATTTCGTCGACGAAAACGGCATGACGCTCTATACGTTCGACAAGGACACGACACCTGGGCAAAGCGCCTGCACAGGCGGCTGCGCGACGGCCTGGCCGGGCGCGATGGCGGACGCATACGACAAGCCTTCGGGCGACTGGACGGTGATTCCGTCAGCCGATGGCAAGAAGCAGTGGGCGTATAAAGGCAAGCCGGTGTATCGCTTCGCGAAGGACACCAGGGCGGGGGACATGAAGGGCGATGGCTTCAAGGACATGTGGCACACGGCGAAGCCGTAACGCGACCTGAAGCAGCCTGCGGGATTGTGATCCGACCACACGCCGCGAAGAGGCCCGTTCGCGGCACGGCACCCCATTACTGGTCGTCAGGGCACTGCAGGTTGCAGCCGTTCGGATCGCCGTTGTCGCCCCTGCGGCGACGCGCCGACGGGGTGTCCTTCTGAAACTTCTTCGAAGGCGCCGATGCGGCGAACGGCATCTGCGGATGCGCCTTCAGGCGGAACTCGTCCTGCAGGATACCGCCGGGCACGCCCGGCGAGTTCTGCGCGAACGCGATCGAAACGGTACCGAAAAGTGCGCCGGCGGAGATCGCGGCAGCGCACACATTGATCAGGAATTTCATAGGGATCGGGCGCGCCGTGATACGCGCGTGAAGCGGGATGCGAAGCGTAGAGAGTATCGCAAACCGCGCCGCGATGCAGCGGCCACGGCCGCGGCGCATGTTACGCGCGCTTACGCGGCCATGCCGCTCAAGCCCTCGTCGAGATCGAAGACTTCGCCGCAGTGCAGCGGGTCGTAGCCTTCCAGCCGCGCGACGTTGTCGCGAAACGCGGCGCTGCGCAAGAGCGCGATCACCGCGGCGAGCGGCGCGCGCCCGAGCGCCTGCCGCTCGCACGCGAAGTAATAGTCCTCGTCGACCACGGGCACGAAGTCGAGCCCGAAATGATGCGCGGCGGGCTCGACGCCGAAGCCCACGTCGGCCATGCCGCTCGCGACGAACGCCGCGATCGCCGAGTGCGTCAGTTCCGCCGATGCATAGCCGTTCACGTGGTCCGGATCGATGTCGATGCGCCGCAACGCAAGATCGAGCAGGAGCCGCGTGCCCGAGCCTGGCTGACGGTTGACGAAGCGGATGTCATCGCGCCTCAGGTCGGCCAGGCCGGCGATTCCCTTCGGATTACCCTTCGCGAGAAAGAGGCCCTGCTGGCGCATCGTCAGATGCACGAGCACGTGCCGCTGCGGATCGAGCCAGCCCCGATAGACATCGGCGCACGCCTCGCGAAACTCGCCGCGCGGCAGGTGAAAGCCCGCCAGATCGCATTCGCCGCGCGCAAGCGCCGTCACCGATTCGCCGCTGTCGCGGTATTTGATTTCGACGCCGATATCGCGCGTCACCAGCTCGGTCACGAGCGCCGCGACCGCATAACCGTGCGACGCGTGAATCCGGACGTTGTCGGTGGGCGGCGCAAGCCAGCGGTTCAGGTCGCTCGCGACTTCGCTCGCCAGCGCCTGCATGTTGCCGTCGAGCCGCTCCGCACACAGACGCTGTGCACGCAGCACCGCCTGCCCCAGTTCGGACAGCACCGAACCCCGGCCGCGCTCCTTGGCGATCAACGCGCCGCCCAGGCGCTCCTCGATCGCGCGCAGTAAACCCCACGCGTGACGGTAGGACAAACCCTTAAGCGTGGCAGCCTGAGAAATACTGCCGGCTTCATCGACGAGCGCCAGAAGCGGCACAACGTCCGTCAGACTGGCCTCCCGGCCGTCCAGATCGCGCATCACGAGTTGCGCCTGACATTCGATTTTGATCATGAGCTCATATATGCAGCGATATTTCCTATTGCGGCAGACGGGTTGTCCACCTATCGTTCTACTCAGATATACCAGATACACGAAAGCATAGATGCACACATTATGAATAACAAGTGCATATTTGCCTTTGGAGGAGCCCCCACTTGAATCACACAAATACAATCGCGCCCGATGCGCTCGTCCAGCGTCATGCACGCGCCGGGATGTCGTTGCTGGCCATCCTGCACGCCATCCAGGACGAAACCGGATTCGTGCCGCCCGAAGTCGTCGGGCCGCTTGCGAAGACGCTGAACCTGTCGCGTGCCGAGGTGCACGGCGTCATCACCTACTACCACCACTTCCGCACGCAGCCCGCTGCCCGCGTCACGGTGCAGCTGTGCCGCGCGGAAGCGTGCCGCAGCATGGGCACCGAAGCGCTCGCGAAACATATCGAATCGCGCACCGGCTGCCGCTTCGATGCGGAGCACAGTCACGGCGATGCGGTCGGGCTCGAATCGGTGTATTGCCTCGGCCAGTGCGCGCTGTCGCCGGCCATGATGGTCAACGACACGCTGCACGCGAAAGTCACGCCTGAAAAATTCGATGCGATTCTCGCCGCCGCCAGCCAGTGTGTGGAGGAAACGGTATGACGCGCATCTTTATTCCCCGCGATTCCTCGGCGCTCGCGCTCGGCGCGGACGCCATCGCTGAAGCCATCGCCGCGGAAGCGGCACGTCGCGGCATCTCGATCGACGTGGTGCGCAACGGCTCGCGCGGCCTGCTCTATCTCGAACCGCTCATCGAAGTGGAAACGTCCGCGGGCCGCATCGGTTACGCGAACGTCGAGGCCGCCGACGTCGCGTCGCTCTTCGATGCGGGCTTTATCGAAGGCAACGCGCACGCGCGGCATGTGGGCGTGGTCGACGAGATTCCGTATCTGAAGAAGCAGCAGCGCCTGACGTTCGCGCGCATCGGCATCACCGATCCGCTGTCGACGGAAGATTACGTCGCGCATGGCGGTATCGAAGGTCTGAAGCAGGCGCTCGCGATGGACGGCGCCGCGGCCTGCGACGCGCTGATCGAATCGGGCCTGCGCGGACGCGGCGGCGCGGCGTTCCCGGCCGGCATCAAATGGCGCACGGTGCGTGCGGCGCTCGCGGACCAGAAATACATCGTCTGCAACGCCGACGAAGGCGATTCCGGCACGTTCTCCGATCGTCTCGTGATGGAAAGCGATCCATACGTGCTGATCGAAGGGATGATCATCGCCGGCATCGTGACGGGCGCGACGGTCGGTCATATCTATGTGCGCAGCGAGTATCCGCATTCGATCGCCACGCTCGAGGCGGCGATCGTGAAAGCGCGCGCCGCCGGCTGGCTCGGCGACAGCGTGCTTGGTTCGGCGCACCGCTTCGAACTGTTCGTCGCGAAAGGCGCGGGCGCCTACGTGTGCGGCGAGGAAACCGCGCTGCTCGAATCGCTCGAAGGCAAACGCGGCATCGTGCGCGCGAAGCCGCCGCTACCTGCGCTCGCGGGCCTCTTCTGCAAGCCGACCGTGATCAACAACGTGATCACGCTCGCGACGGTGCCGATCATCTTCGCGAAGGGCGCCGCCTTCTATAAGGACTTCGGCATGGGCCGCTCGCGCGGCACGCTGCCGTTCCAGATCGCGGGCAACGTGAAACGGGGCGGCCTTGTCGAACTGGCGTTCGGCGTGACGCTGCGCGAACTGCTCTATGAATACGGCGACGGCACGGCGAGCGGCCGTCCGGCGCGCGCGGTGCAGGTCGGCGGCCCGCTCGGCACGTATCTGCCCGAAAGCCAGTGGGATATCCCGATGGATTACGAGGCCTACGCGGCAGTCGGCGCGGTGGTCGGTCACGGCGGTCTCGTCGTGCACGACGACACGTCGAATCTCGCTGACCTCGCGCAGTACGCGATGCACTTCTGCGCGCTCGAATCGTGCGGCAAATGCACGCCGTGCCGGATCGGCTCGACGCGCGGCGTCGAAGTGATCGGCCGCATCCGCAACGGCGACACCTCGACGAAACAGGTGCAGCTGCTGCGCGACCTGTGCGACACGATGGTGGCTGGCTCGCTTTGCGCAATGGGCGGCATGACGCCCTTCCCGGTGCTGTCCGCACTCGACCATTTCCCCGAAGACTTCGGTCTCGACACCGCGCCGAAAGCGGCCGCGGCCTGACGATGGAGCCCAACACCATGTCCGACGTGCTCAACCTGAAAGCTGGCGGCTGCGGCTCCGGCAACTGCGCCTGCAAATCACAGTCACGCGATCCGTTCGACGACACCGACTACGGCACGCCGCTGCGTCACGCCGACGTCAGCGTGACGCTCGAAATCGACGGCGAATCCGTCACGGTGCCGGCCGGCACCTCGGTGATGCGCGCCGCTGCCGAAGCCGGCGTGAACGTGCCGAAGCTCTGCGCCACCGATTCGCTCGAACCGTTCGGCTCGTGCCGTCTGTGTCTCGTCGAGATCGAAGGGCGCCGCGGCTATCCTGCGTCCTGCACGACGCCGGTCGAAGCCGGCATGAAAGTGCGCACGCAGACCGACCGTCTGCAATCGCTGCGCCGCAACGTGATGGAGCTGTACATCTCCGATCACCCGCTCGACTGCCTGACCTGCCCCGCGAACGGCGACTGCGAACTGCAGGACATGGCGGGCGTCACGGGTCTGCGCGAGGTGCGCTACGGCTTCGACGGCGCGAACCATCTGAAGGACGTGAAAGACGAGTCGAATCCGTATTTCACGTACGACCCGTCGAAGTGCATCGTCTGTAATCGCTGTGTGCGCGCGTGCGAGGAAACGCAGGGCACGTTCGCGCTGACGATCGCCGGACGCGGCTTCGAATCGCGCGTCGCCGCGAGCGAAAACGTGCCGTTCATGGAATCGGAATGCGTGTCGTGCGGCGCGTGCGTCGCCGCGTGCCCGACCGCGACGCTGCAGGAAAAATCCGTCGTGATGCTCGGTCAGGCCGAACATTCGGTGATCACGACGTGCGCGTATTGCGGCGTCGGCTGCTCGTTCAAGGCGGAGATGAAGGGCAGCCAGGTCGTGCGCATGGTGCCGTACAAGAACGGCGGCGCGAACGAGGGCCACGCGTGCGTGAAGGGCCGCTTCGCGTGGGGCTACGCGACACACAAGGACCGCATCACGAAGCCGATGATCCGCGCGAAGATCACCGACCCGTGGCGCGAAGTCAGCTGGGAAGAAGCGATCAGCTACGCCGCGTCGGAATTCCGCCGCATCCAGGCGAAGCACGGCCGCGATTCGATCGGCGGCATCACGTCGTCGCGCTGCACGAACGAGGAAACCTATCTCGTGCAGAAGCTCGTGCGCGCCGCGTTCGGCAACAACAACGTCGACACCTGCGCCCGCGTGTGTCACTCGCCGACGGGCTACGGCCTGAAGACGACGATCGGCGAATCGGCCGGCACGCAGACGTTCGCATCGGTCGACAAGGCCGACGTGATCGTCGTGATCGGCGCGAACCCGACCGACGGACACCCGGTGTTCGGCTCGCGGCTGAAGCGGCGCGTGCGTGAAGGCGCGAAGCTGATCGTCGTCGATCCGCGCGTGATCGACATCGTCGACACACCGCATGTGAAGGCCGTGCATCACCTGCAACTGCGCCCGGGCACGAACGTCGCGATGATCAACGCGCTCGCGCACGTGATCGTCACCGAGGGCCTGCTCGCGGAACAGTTCATCGCCGAGCGTTGCGAAGACCGCGCGTTCCAGCAATGGCGCGACTTCGTCGCCCTGCCGGAAAACGCGCCGGAAGCAACCGCGGACGTCACCGGCGTGCCGGCGGAAACGGTGCGCGCCGCGGCCCGCATCTACGCGACGGGCGGCAACGCCGCGATCTATTACGGCCTCGGCGTCACGGAACACGCACAGGGTTCCACCACCGTGATGGGCATCGCGAACCTCGCGATGGCGACGGGCAACATCGGCCGCGAAGGCGTCGGCGTGAACCCGCTGCGCGGCCAGAACAACGTGCAGGGCTCGTGCGACATGGGCTCGTTCCCGCACGAACTGCCGGGCTATCGCCACATCAGCGATACGACGACGCGCACGCTCTTCGAAGAGGCATGGAACTGCACGCTTCAATCCGAGCCGGGCCTGCGCATTCCGAACATGTTCGACGCGGCCACGCACGGCACGTTCATGGGCCTCTACTGCCAGGGCGAGGACATCGTCCAGTCCGACCCGAACACGCACCATGTGGCAGCCGCGCTGTCGGCGATGGAATGCATCGTCGTGCAGGACATCTTCCTGAACGAAACCGCGAAGTACGCGCACGTGCTGCTGCCGGGCTCGACGTTCCTCGAGAAGGACGGCACGTTCACGAACGCGGAACGTCGCATCTCGCGCGTTCGCAAGGTGATGCCGCCGCTCGCGGGCTACGCCGACTGGGAAGTGACACTGCTGCTTTCGCGTGCGCTCGGCTACGAAATGGACTACACGCATCCGTCGGAAATCATGGACGAGATCGCGAAGCTCACGCCGACTTTCCATGGCGTCTCGTACAAAAAGATCGACCAGATGGGCAGCATCCAGTGGCCGTGTAACGAGGAGGCCCCGGACGGCACGCCGACCATGCACGTCGATACGTTCGTGCGTGGCAAGGGCAAGTTCGTGATCACGAAGTTCATCGCCTCGCCGGAAAAGGTCACGCGCAAATATCCGCTGCTGCTGACGACGGGCCGCATCCTGTCGCAGTACAACGTCGGCGCGCAGACGCGCCGCACGGAGAATTCGCGCTGGCACGACGAGGACCGGCTCGAACTGCATCCGCACGACGCAGAGGAGCGCGGCATCAGGACGGGCGACTGGGTGGGCATCGAGTCGCGCGCGGGCCACACCGTGCTGCGCGCGAAGGTGACGGAGCGCATGCAGCCGGGCGTCGTGTATACGACGTTCCACTTCCCCGAATCGGGCGCGAACGTGATCACCACCGACAGTGCCGACTGGGCGACGAGCTGCCCTGAATACAAGGTCACGGCGGTGCAGGTGATGCCGGTCGAGCAGCCGTCCGAATGGCAGCAGCAGTATTCGCGCTTTAACGCCGAGCAGCTCGATCTGCTCGCACGGCGCGAGTTGACCGATGTCACGTCGGGTAAATGAGGGCAAACCATGGATGACAACAACCTGATCGACATGGCGAACCGGATCGGCGATTTCTTCGATTCGCTGCCGGATCACGAAGAAGCCGTGAACAGCATCGCCGATCACATCCGGCGTTTCTGGGAGCCGCGGATGCGCCGCGCGATTCTGGCGACGCTCGACACGCCCGGTGCCACCGAAATCGCGATGTCGGAGATCGTCAGGGAATCGCTCGTGAAGCATCGTGACGACCTGACGCCAGCCGCCGCCTGAATCTCGCAGCTGCAGCAGAGGGCGCCGGACGCGTGATGCGTCCGGCGTTTTTTTATCCGCTGGTTTTCAGCCTCCGCGGTTCAGCCCCACGGTTCAGCCAATATCGCGCGCAGCCGGTGTGGTTTTCGTGAACCACGCTTCGCAGTGACGCAACAGGCCGTTCAGATCCGACGCGGGCCGGCCGCGCGCCGCGATGTAGCCGTCCGGGCGCACCAGATAGAACGCGGGCCGCGTGCGGCCGTAGGATTCGGTGAGCGTCGGGCCGCCCTCGCCCTCTACGTCGGTCAGACGCCAGATGCGCATCGCGTCCGGCATGAGCAGCGTCACTTCCTCGAGAAAGCGCTTCAGGTCCGCATCGCGCGCCGCCTCGCGGGCGGTGACCGGATCGTGCGTGGCCTCCTCCTGCGTGTCCGGCGCGACCAGCAGCAGCAGCGAGAAGTACGCCGGATCGTGCAGATCGAAGAGGCAACCCACGCCCGGCGCGCGTCCCAATGGCCCGTCCAGCACGTGGACGTACGCATCGGGCGCGCGCTCACCCGCGCGCGGACCGCCGTCGAGCACGCGCTCCAGCGTGAGCGGACTGCGCCGGTACTGGATCGACAGTTCGCTGACGGTGCGGCGCGCGGCGTCGCGCAGCGGCCCGAGCGCGGACAGCACCGGCATCACGCGTTCGCGCAGCATCTTGAGCGGACCATGATCGGCTTCGGCGAGCTGCGTGACGAAACTCGTCTGCCGCAGCACGTCGCGCTCGATCGGATGACGTTCGATGTGATACGTGTCGAGCAGCCGGTCGGGCGCGTCGCCGGACAGCACGCGCGCGAGCTTCCAGCCGAGGTTGAACGCCTCCTGGATGCCGGTGTTCATGCCCTGCGCGCCGGCCGGGCTGTGGACGTGCGCGGCGTCGCCGGCCAGAAACACGCGTCCGGCGCGCAGTTGGCCCACCATGCGGCTGTTCAGATGGAAGTATGACGACCAGCTCAGCGACTTGAGCGTCACGGGATGCCGCACGCGCCGCCCGATGATCGCCGCGCATTCGTCGAGCGAGGGCGGTGTGGGCGGAATCTCCGAAGGCGGCGGCGCCTCGCCGTTCATGCTCATGGCTTCGTGCGGCTGGAACGGTTGAAGCGGATGATCGGCGATCAGCCGGTAGCGCTCCTCGCCCATCGGAAACATCCCGGCGAGTCCCTCGCCCGACGCGAAGATGTGAAATTCGTCGTCGGGCCAGTCGACGTCGGCCTCGACGTCAGCAAGCAGGAACGTCTGCTGGAACGTCTTGCCCGAAAAGCTCACGCCGAGCCGGTGACGCACGCCGCTATGCGCGCCGTCGGCGGCAATCAGATACGAAGGATGCAGCGTCTCGACGTGCCCGTCCGCGCGTCGCAGCGTCGCGTTCAGCCCGGCCGAACCCTGCGCGAGCCCGGTCATCTCGACGCCGCGTTCGATCGTGACGCCGAGCGTTTCCAGATGTCCGGCAAGCAGCCGCTCGGTGATGGACTGGTCGATGAAGAGCAGATACGGATAGCGCGTCTGCAGCGGATCGAAATCGAGCCGCGCGCGGCGCTGGCCGTTCGAATAGAGATTGGCGGCGTGCGCCCGGTGCCCGAGTTCGAGAAACGGTTCGACGATGCGATGCTGTTCGAGCAGTTCGAGCGTGCGCGCCTGGACGCCGATCGCGCGCGAGTAAGGCGCGGGCTGCGACGCGCGGTCGATGAGACGCACCGGTATGCGCGCCCGGGCGAGACTCATTGCGGCAGCAAGCCCGGTCGGACCCGCGCCGACGATGAGGACAGGCGGCGCGTCGAGAGGAACAGCGGCCATGCGGGGCTCCAGACACTGACACGGTGTCTAGTGTACGCCGCCCCATTTCCGTCCGACGACGCGCCGCGTCAATTGCGCATCAATGGCTGGCGGCGGGGCGATCGAGCGCGCAGCGATGATCGGTCGTGCCGAGATCGACCTGGAGCGTTGCGTGATGCATCTCGAAGCGCTCGCGCAACGTCGTGACGATGCCGTCGATAAACTCGTCGCCCGGATGGCCGTCCGGCATGACGACGTGCGCGCTCAGCGCATTGCCGGTTGTCGACAGCGCCCACACGTGCAGGTCATGCACGCCGGTGACGCCCGGCTGCGCGCCGAGGTAGTCGCGGATGCGCTGCAGGTCGACGCCCGGGGGCACCGCGTCGAGCGCGAGGCACATCGAATCGCGCGCGAGCCCCCACGTGCCGTACACGATCACCGCGACCACGGCGATGCTCATCAGCGGATCGAGCCACGTCCAGTTCGTGAAGAGAATCACGAGACCGCTCACGGCGACCGCAGCGGAAATCAGCGCATCGGCGGCCATGTGCAGAAACGCGCCGCGAATGTTGAGATCCTTCTCCTGGCCACGCATGAAGAGCCACGCCGAAAAGCCGTTGCCGACCATGCC
>CALFSF010000528.1 GCA_937917025.1 uncultured Paraburkholderia sp. | reverse complement strand
GGTAGTAGCGCGCGAACCAGATCTTGTACATGCCGTTGTCGAGGCACACGATGCCATCGACGGGCGTCGTCTCGTACACGTCGTGGACGATACGCACCGGGTACATCGGAAAGCGGTCGTCGTGCTGGCCCTTCACGAGATGCGCCTCGAAGTGTTCCTTGATCTCCTTGAAGCGCGTGAAGTCCCAGTGTTCCTGGCGCGACTTCAGGCTTTCCTTCAGTTGCCACACGGCGTTCGCGATATCGCCCACCACCTCGATCTGCGGGAAATACACGGTATCGACCTCGGCGCCGAGAAAATTCACGTGAATCACGGTCTTCTCGCCGGCTTCGCCGCTGCGCATGAAGAACGGCGGCTTCTCGATCACGTCGTGGCCGACGTTGATGATGCAGTCGGCGTGATCGATCGCGCGGTGGACGAAGTCGCCGTCGGACAGCGTCGCGTTGCCGAGCCACATCGGATGCGATTCGTCGATCACGCCCTTGCCCATCTGCGTCGTGAAGAACGGAATGCCGATCTGGTCGACGAATTCGCGCAGCATCTTCGTCGTGGTCTTGCGGTTGCCGCCGGCGCCGATCATCAGCAGCGGATGCTTCGCCTTCGTGATCGCCTCGACCGCGCGCGCGACCGCCTTTTCCTCGGCAACCGGCCGGCGGCTGTAGCTCTTCGGAATCGGCTTGCCGTCGCCCTCTTCGTGCGCGACGTCCTCGGGCAACTCCAGATGCGTGGCGCCCGGCCGCTCTTCCTCGGCCTGACGGAACGCCTCGCGCACCGACGCCGGAATATTCGCGATCGACACGATCTGCCGCGTGTACTTCGTGAGCGGCTCCATCATGCGCACGACGTCGACGATCTGGAAATGGCCCTGCTTGCTCGACTTGATCGGCTTCTGTCCGGTGACCATCAGCATCGGCATGCCGCCCAGCTGTGCGTAGGCCGCCGCCGTCACGAAGTTGGTCGCGCCCGGGCCGAGCGTCGCGAGACAGACGCCGGTGCGGCCGGTCAGACGTCCATAGGTCGCCGCCATGAAGCCGGCGGCCTGCTCGTGGCGCGTGAGGATCAGACGGATTTTCGAGCGGCGCAGCGATTCGAGGAGATCGAGGTTTTCCTCGCCGGGGATGCCGAACACGTACTCGACACCTTCAGCTTCCAGCGACTTGACGAACAGATCCGAAGCTTTCATTTGAGAGTCTCGCTTGACGAACGGGCACGGGCACGCGGCCCGCGCGATGTAATCCGGAACCGGCGGGCCCAGGCCGGAAACGATGTCACGCGCCGCGAAGGCCTGCGGCGCGTTCGGGCACGAGTCAGACAGCTTACTCCCGGAGGACGAACGATGCGCTCAGGCGGCGCAGTGTCGTGCCCCGCGGCGGGATGTGGCGAGGCAGAAACGCACCGGGCGAAACAGACGGAACCGGCGTGGCGAAGCGCGGCTGACGCGGGTCAGCGCAGGCGCGGCGGGGTGAAGCAACGCCAGGGACTAGCGGACGATCGTCACGCAGTCGGACAGGACGGGCGGCGCATTCTCGCCGTCGGTTGCATCGTAGAGATCGGCGCGCGGCCCCTTGGTCCACCATGTATAGCTGCCCGCCTGGTACTTCACGCCCGAGGCGGACAGCGTGTTCACGAACAGCATCTGCTGCCCCTTGACGGGCACGAGCGCGAAGCTCTGGCCGTTTGCCGCGTTCCAGTACGTGACCTGCAGGATCCTGCCGGTCGCGCACGTGTATTGGGTCGTGTGACGGCTCTTCGTCTGCGCGTCCGGGAAACGAAACGGTTCGGCCGAAGCGGCATCGCACATGACGATCGCGCCCATGACGGCCGATGCAACCACGAATCCTGTCTTCATCGAATGCCTCAGCTCAGATGCCAGATTGCGACCCACGGTGACGCGTGCACGCATCACGGATCGATTACGCCGGCGCAGGCGTCGGTGGGCGCGGCGGCGACGTGGCCGACCACCGGCACGATCTTCAGCCCCGCCGAGGCGACCCGGCACGGCGCGGCGGCAAGGCCGCAGCCGGCGAGCCCCGCGCACAGCGCCATCAGCACGCACGAGCGCACCAGCACGCCACGCGCCCGGCGTCGGCCAACCCGTGCATCCGTGCCCGCGGCGGCGTCCGTTCGACGCGCCGCGTGACCATCGGCCTTCACGGCATGCAAAAGAGTCGCGCGCTTCATACCGGTCCCTCCCGATTCACCTGCTGGCGCTCACGTCCGGCCTGGACGCTCGCGCCGCAGCTACCCCTATTTCGCCGACACCGGCCGCACGGCCGCTGCAGCCTGTCTGGCGCGCGCCCGCGCCTCGTCGGTCGTGGCGCCGGTCGCGAGCGCCACGCCCATGCGGCGCTTCGTGAAACTCTCCGGCTTGCCGAACAGGCGCAGATCCGCGTTCGGCACGGCCAGCGCCTCCACGACCCCTTCAAACGCGATGCCGGTTTCCTCGAGACCGCCGTAAATCACCGCCGATGCGCCCGGTTCGCGCAGCGACGTATCCACCGGCAAACCGAGAATCGCGCGCGCGTGCAGTTCGAACTCGGAAAAGCGCTGCGAGCACAGCGTGACGAGCCCCGTGTCGTGCGGACGCGGACTCACCTCCGAAAACCATACGTCGTCGCCGGCGACAAAAAGTTCCACGCCGAAGAGGCCGCGCCCGCCAAGCGCGGTCGTCACCTGGTGTGCGATGTCGCGCGAACGCTGCAGCGCGGCCGGGCTCATCGGCTGCGGCTGCCACGATTCGACGTAGTCGCCCGCGACCTGCAGATGGCCGATCGGGTCGCAGAAATGCGTGCGGATTTCGCCCGTCGCCGGATCGGTCGCGCGCACGGTCAACAGCGTGATTTCGTAATCGAAGTTGACGAAGCCCTCGACGATCACGCGGCCACCCTTCACGCGGCCGCCCGCCTGCGCATACTGCCAGGCCGGTTCGACGTCGGCGTCGCTTCTGAGCACCGACTGCCCCTTGCCCGACGACGACATCACCGGCTTCACGACGCACGGATAGCCGACCTTCGCGATGCCGGCCCTCAGTTCGTCGAGCGAATCGGCGAAGGCATAGGGCGACGTGGCGAGGCCGAGTTCTTCAGCCGCGAGACGACGGATGCCTTCGCGGTTCATCGTCAGTTGCGTTGCGCGCGCGGTCGGGATCACGACGGCGAGGCCGTCGGTTTCGATGGTGGCGAGCGCATCGGTGGCGATGGCCTCGATTTCCGGCACGATCAGATGCGGTTTCTCCTGCTCGACGAGCGCGCGCAGCGCGGCGCCGTCCGTCATGTCGATCACGTGCGCGCGGTGCGCGACCTGATGGCCGGGCGCATCGGCGTAACGGTCGACGGCGATCACTTCGACGCCGAGGCGCTGCAGCGCGATGATCACTTCCTTGCCCAGTTCGCCTGCGCCGAGCAGCATGACGCGCGTTGCGGATGTCGACAGCGGCGTGCCGATCCGTTGACCGATCTGCATGAGGTCTCCAGAGAGAAATCGGTGGTTGAAAAGAGAACAGGCGATGTTAACATGCGCTCGCGCGCGGCCTGCCGAGTGCGTTACCCTTACGCCTTCGTTAGTTTTGAAGAGGAACGACGTCATGGCCCTCCGGTCTTTCGCGCGACATTGCGCGCTTTCCGTCGCCCCGCTGCTCGCCCGCGTTCGCGCCTCCTTTCATGGCTTCGGCGCATCCGGCTTCATTGCCCGCGCCGCGTCCGGTTCGGCGTGGCGCGCGCCGGTCGCCGCGCTCTGCCTCACCGGCCTTGTCACCGCCTGCTCGCTTCCGATCCACACGGACGCCTCCGCCGAAGCGCCCGATCCGTTCAATCCGGCCGCCACCCAGCTGCTCGACAACACCACGTGGGAGCTGACCAGCTGGAAGCAGGCAGACGGCACGCTGCGTGACGTGCCGCACGGCGACAACGGCGAACCGGTCACGCTGACGCTTTCGACCGCGAACGGCCAGCGGCGCGCGAGCGGCTTTTCCGGCTGCAACCGTTATATGGGCACGTACGCGCTGAAGGACGGCAAGCTGTCGTTCGGACCGCTCGCCGGCACGCGGATGGCGTGCGCGACGCCGGGCGGACAGATCGAAGGCGCATATCTCGACGCGCTTGCGCATATCGACCGCACGGGCGTGCAGATGCGCGCCCCACAAGAATTGCAGCTGATTCCCGAAAACGGCGACACGCTCACGTTCACGCGACGCGGGCAATGAGCGGCCACGCGACGGGCGCGCTCCAGGTCACCGGGGTGCCCGCGCCGGACGCGCTGCGCGGCGCGCTTTTCGTGCCCGCGCTCCGACCGCCGTCTTCGAAGCATTCCGCTTCACCGGTTAAACTCGACGGATCGCGTTTTCAAGCGTCCTTCATTCGTTGATGTCCAGCATGCACACGGTAGTCTTCAACTGGTTCGGCGCATCGGCCGTCTGGTTTATTCCCCTTTTGTGGCGTCTCGTGAAATCCGTCCTGCCGGGCGGCGTCGGGCTGCGCGGTCCGGGCACGATCCGTCTGTGGCTCGGCTTCGTCGGCGTGATGGTGACGAGCTGCACGCTGGAGGCGTCCCTCGTTCATATCCAGGGCATCGACGGTTTCGGGCACGCGCTCGCGTCCGGATTCGCGCATCTGCTGGGACCGGTCGCGACGCCGCTCTCGATGGCGGTCCTGCTGCTCGTGTGCGTGCCGTGGCTCGTCGGCTTTCGCTGGTCGCAGGCCGCGATATGGGCCGACGGCGCGTTCGGCCTCGGCCTCTCGCGTGCGTTTTCGAAACGCGACGATGAAGCGCGGCCACGTTCGCGCCGCGCGGGCGCGGGCGACACGCCCGCCGCTCACACGACGCCCACACGCACGATGTCGCCGAAATCCGAAGGCCGTTATACGCGGCCTGTCGGCTGGCGGCCGCCGGCGGTCGGGCGTGGCGCCGCGGCGGGCGCGGCAGGCGCAGGCATGGCGGCATCTGCGGGCGATGCGCGGGCTGCCGGTTCACAAGCACGCGCCGGCCGGTTTTCAGGCGCGCGCGCGGATGGGCCGCAGCCGGTCGACGGCGCCGCCCGCGCCGCCGCGATGACACCGCCGCGGCACAGTGCGCGCGCCACGTCGTGGACACCGTCGGAGCCAGTCGCGCCTGCTGGCTGGCTTCGCGCTCCGGCAGCGACGTCGGCTTCGAATGCTTCCGCTGCTGGATCGGGTTCGACGGCGGCTCGCGCAGGCAGCGATGCGTTGCGCGCGGGTTTGCATGTTGCGGGTGCGGGTTCGGCGGCGGGGTTGCACGGTGTTGCGGCTGCTGGCACTGTGGCTGCGGGCGCTGTGGGTATCACGGCTGCGGGCGCCAAGGTTCCGGATGCGTCGACATCATCGAGCGCTGCGCGCAGTGCGTCAGGCACCGCGTTCTCTTCCGCCCAAAGCGCTCCGTCGAAAGCTCGCTCCGATACGGCGGCTCGTGCTGATGCTTCGTCCGGCAATGCATCGATGCCAGGATCTACCCGCCCTGTATCCGGCTCGGCCCCGGCGCCGTCTCGCCAGGGACAACCTGCGCCCGGCACCGCTCACGCATCTGCGTGGTCGCGTCCGTCGATCAGCGATGCACGCGTGGGCCCACCGGCGAGCGTGCAGGAAACGCTGCGCAGCATCGAGGAAAACGCAGCCCGCTGGACGACGCTCGCAGGCGCGGGCCTCGCACGCATCAACGCGACTGAAGCCCGCGACGCGGGGACGAATGCGGCGCCAGAATCGAATGCTCCCGCTCATGCGGACGACGTTCAGCCGCTTGCGCTTCAAGTTAATACCCGCATCGCGACAGAACCGGCTGAAGCGCAGGAGCCGTCGTTCACCGGGCCCGAAGCGCAGCCCGGAGCCCCGGCCACTGCGCACGCATCGGCCGCGACAGGCCCCGAATCCTCAGTGACCGACTCGTTCAGCGCGCCGACGGAACCGCCCGCTGTCGTGACCACGATCGCGCAACCGGTCGTGACGCCGCCGGCGACAACCGCCACGCCGGCCACGCGCGACGCAACGCCCGTACACGAACCGTCGACGATGCCTGCAGACGCCGCTTCGACCGCCACGGAGATCCCGCCGCGCGCACCGGCGGCATCGCCCGACGCGTCCATCGAACATCACACAAAGCTACAAAGCGCCGCTGCGTCCACTGTGTCCGTCACCGCGACCGTTACGCCAGTCGCACCCGTTACACCCGCTGCGCCGGTCATCGCCCCCTGGGACACCGCGGAGGAAGACATCGACGACGTCGCCGAAATGCGAACCGGCTCGTCGATGACTTCGCATCACACGCTGACGCCCGCACATGGCGACGCCGCGTCACGCCCCGCCGCACCTTCGCTGCACGTCGTGAGCGCGAGCGAAGAGGAAGTGCCGGCGCAGCCTGCCGCGTCGAACGTCGTTCGCTTTCCTTTCGCGCCGGTCAACGCGGCAACGCCAGACCTCGCCGCCGCCCCCGTCGAACCCCAGGACGAATCCGGGAACGAACCCGAAGACGAAAAAACCGCGTTCAACACCCCCGAAGCCCCGTCCGCGCCACCCGTCATCACGCCGCC
>CALFSF010000527.1 GCA_937917025.1 uncultured Paraburkholderia sp. | reverse complement strand
CATGCCGGAGATGTCGGGAACATCGCTATTCTCGATGCGCTTCGCGCGGTCGCTGGCAGGCTGCAAGCTACGTGTCTCGTCGATCAGCGCGCCCCCACCTTCACAATAGCATACCGTCGTGCTCGCGTAGACGACGCGCAGCGGCGCGGCTGACCGGGCGAGCCGGGCCCCCCGCTCGGGTACAATATTGGCTGTTTCGCGATCCATCCATGCGAGGCGCGCACGCCGCATCCGCGCGAGTGGCGTACATGCGGCGCGCGCTGGCTGCATGCGGCGCGCAGTGAGCGCGGCGAGCAGCGCACGGGTACGGCGATCGTCGTCGCCGGTTTTCTGCGGCGGGGCAAGATGCAGCACCACGGGCGCGAGGCCCGCAAGACGCTTCAGGCTGCGGCGCACGTCCAGGTCGCCGACAACCGGCGAGGTGCCAGCCGCGCGCAGTTCCGAGCGGCGCGCTTCGTGGCTCGTCAGGGCAAAGATGTGGGCGCGCGGGCGCAGCAGTTCGACGCAGCGCATGCCGACATCGCCGCAACCGACGATCAGCACGCGCGGCCGGCGCAGAGTTCGTGTCGCTTTCATGGTGGACGCATTGTAGCCGTCAAGCGCGGCAGGCACCGATTCCCGACTTTTCGTTTTCGATCGATATATGGCATTTAACGTAACGCTCCGGCAAAGCGGCCGGCAGTTTCAGGTAGAACCCGACGAACCCGTGCTGATCGCGGCCCTGCGCCAGGGCGTGGGTCTGCCGTATGGCTGCAAGAACGGCGCATGTGGGTCGTGCAAGGGCACGGTCCTCGCCGGCGAAATCGAGCAGCGTCCGCATTCGTCGTCGGCGCTGTCGAACGATGAAAAGACCCGCGGCATGGCGCTGCTGTGCTGCGCGACGGCGTGCTCCGATCTCGAAGTCGATATCCGCGAAGTGGCGGGTGTCGGCGACGTGCAGGTCAAGAAGCTGCCGTGCCGCGTCAACGCGGTCGAGCGCAAGGCCGACGACGTCGTCGTGCTGAAGCTTCAGTTGCCGGCCAACGAACGCCTGCAGTATCTCGCCGGCCAGTACCTCGAATTCATCCTGAAGGACGGCAAGCGCCGCAGCTATTCGATGGCGAGCGCGCCGCATGCCGAAGGCCCGATCGAACTGCACATCCGTCACATGCCCGGTGGCGTGTTCACGGATCACGTGTTCAACACGTTGAAGGAGCGTGACATCCTGCGTTTCGAGGCACCGCTCGGCACGTTCTTCCTGCGCGAGGATTCGGACAAGCCGATCGTGCTGCTCGCGTCGGGTACGGGCTTCGCGCCGCTCAAGGCGATCGTCGAACACGCGATCTTCAAGAACATCGACCGGCCGATGACGCTTTACTGGGGCGCGCGCCGCAAGAAGGATCTGTATCTGCTGGAACAGGCGGAGCAATGGGCGAAGGAGGTGCCGAACTTCCGCTTCGTGCCGGTGCTCTCCGAGCCCGACGCGGACGACGCATGGACGGGTCGCACGGGCTTCGTTCACCGTGCCGTGATCGAGGATCTGCCGGATCTGTCGGGCTATCAGGTGTACGCGTGCGGTGCGCCGGTGATGGTGGAATCGGCGCAGCGCGATTTCACCGCGCACCACAAGCTGCCGGAAGACGAGTTCTATGCGGATTCGTTCACCAGCGCCGCGGATCTGGCCAATCCGGTTTGAGTCTCGACTGACGAACGAAGCGCGTCGATGCGGCTGCGCAATGCTGCCGCCTGATCACCCAGCGCGCTTCGCTCCTTCTCAAGCATCTTGCTGAGCGGCGTACGGCCATCGCTGCGGGCAGCGCCGAGCTGTGCCGCAATAAAATCGATTGCGTCGAGTGTATCGTCGAGCCGGTTTCCGTAGACAGGCTCATGATGCGCGATCCGGTTGCGCGTCTGATAGATACTTTCGAGGTTTGCCGCGACCGCTGCACGCGTCACCTGCTTACCCGGAAATATGCGTTTCAACGCCGGCTTCCACAGCGAGTGGTCGTAGTCCACTGAAAAAAGACGCTTCCAGAAGTACAGGGTAAGTTGCGCGATGACCTGTCCGGCCGGAATGCCGATCGCCTTCTGCCGCGCACCGCTACGATGCTCGTGACTGATGCCCGCGGGCACGCCTCGCCGGAAGGCGACCTCGTCAAGCTGACGCTTCTGCGACGCATCCAGCTTTGCATATTGTGTACGCTGCGCGGCGCGTACGGCCATCACAATCCTTCGGCGCTCTTCGTCGCGCCATGCAAAAACGGGCGGCGGCTTCAGGAGCCAGTTTTCGGTCTGAAAATGCAAGGTCAGGCGATCACACACCGCGTTGCGCAGTGCGATTTCCAGTACTGCAGTGACGCTCATTAAACTCCCGCCCAGTTGCAGGGTCTGCTGATGAAGCGTAATGGCAGCGCGCGTCGAACCCGCCAATGCACGGAACCTGTGCAGCCGGTCGCTTGAAAGCAGCAGCGCGATCGCTTCGAGTTCGTCGTCTTCAAGATGGTCCATTGACCGTCAATTCCTCTTCTTTTAGAATCGGCTACGAAAAGTCGGGATCAGCGTCGGCAGCTATCTTCGGATGGGCGGACCCCCGGCTTCCTGCACAAAGGGGCGCTTGATTGAGCGCCCCTTTCCTTTTGTGACACCCGTTTCCAGATTTCACGCGGCGTTTTTGCACGGGAAGTCAGTCTATTCGCGCACGCGCGGCCCCGGCACATCGCAAGCTGTCTGGCAACCAAAAATGACACATTCAAGGCCACGCATCCGCAAACACATCCGGCAAAAAATCGCGGTGCCTCAAAAATGACGGTTTACACCGCCCGCCTCGTTGTCGTATTCTTTCGCGCATGAACCGCATCCAGTCCGAACTTCGACGTCGCCGCTCGCCGCTCCCTTAGGGGCGCCGCTGGCTTCGTCACGGATTCGCGCCTACACAGGGTGCATGCTGTTCGAATCATGAAAGCCACGGACCTCCGTGGCTTTTTGTTTTTCCGGTCCCTTCTTCAACCCCCTGCTTCGGATGGAGCTTGCCGTCATGAAATTTACTGAGTATCCGATCGAGTCGCTGATGTACATCACCAACCGGCCCGAAATCGTTTTCACGCACGGCAAGGGTTCGTGGATCTACGACAACGAAGGCAAGCGATACCTCGACTTCATCCAGGGCTGGGCGGTCAACAGTCTCGGTCACTGCAACGAGGGCATGATCGAGGCGCTCGAAAAGCAGGCGCGCACGCTGATCAATCCGTCGCCGGCGTTCTACAACGAGCCGATGGCGAAGCTCGCGGGTCTGCTCACGCAGCACAGCTGCTTCGACAAGGTCTTCTTCGCGAACAGCGGTGCCGAAGCGAACGAAGGCGCGATCAAGCTCGCGCGCAAGTGGGGCAGGAAACACAAGGACGGCGCGTACGAAATCATCACGTTCGACCACAGCTTCCACGGCCGCACGCTCGCGACGATGTCCGCGAGCGGCAAGCCCGGCTGGGACACGATCTACGCGCCGCAGGTGCCGGGTTTCCCGAAGGCCGATCTGAACGACATCGCCTCGGTGGAGAAGCTGATCACGAAGAAGACCGTCGCCGTGATGCTCGAGCCGGTCCAGGGCGAAGGCGGCGTGATTCCCGCCACGCGTGAATTCATGCAGCAACTGCGCGCGCTCACAAAGCAGCACAACCTGCTCCTGATCGTCGACGAAGTACAGAGCGGCTGCGGCCGTGCCGGGACGCTCTTCGCGTACGAGCTGTCGGGCATCGAGCCGGACGTGATGACGCTCGGCAAGGGCATCGGCGGCGGCGTGCCGCTCGCGGCGCTCCTCGCGAAAGCCGACGTGGAGGTGTTCGAGGCGGGCGATCAGGGCGGCACGTACAACGGCAACCCGCTGATGACGGCGGTCGGCTATTCGGTGATCTCGCAGCTGACGGCACCGGGCTTCCTCGAAGGCGTACGGGCACGTGGCGAGTATCTGCGCGCGCAATTGCTGGCGCTGTCCGAAGAGCGCGGCTTTCTCGGCGAACGCGGCGAGGGCCTGCTGCGCGCGCTGCTGCTCGGCAAGGACATCGGCAACCAGATCGTCGAGAAGGCGCGTCAGATGCAGCCCGACGGCCTGCTGCTGAACGCGGCGCGCCCGAACCTGCTGCGCTTCATGCCGGCGCTCAACGTCACGAACGAAGAGATCGACCAGATGATGTCGATGCTGCGTTCGATTCTCGACTCGCTGTAAGCATCGACACGCGCCGTCACATGACATCGCCCGCCATGCCATCGATCCGCTGCTTCGACGCAGCGGATACCGAAGCCGTCGTCGCGCTGTGGCAGGACGCGTTCCCCGAGTATCGGGACGCGACCCGCCCGCAGCGCAATCCCCATCTGTCGATCGCGAACAAGCTCGCGACGCAGCCGGAGCTGTTCTTCGTCGCGGAAACAGACGGGCGGATCGCGGGCACGATCATGGCCGGCTACGACGGTCATCGCGGATGGATCTATTCGCTCGCCGTCGATACGTCGCTGCGACGGCGCGGAATCGGCAAGCAACTCGTCGTGCACGCGGAACACGCGCTGACCGCGCTCGGCTGTCCGAAGGTGAACCTGCAGGTGCTATCGACAAAAGCCGACGTGCGCGGCTTCTACGAAGCGCTGGGCTATCGCGCGGACGAAGTGGTCAGTCTCGGCAAGCGTCTGGGCGAAACCGCGAAAGCAGCGGCGAACCGATAGCGTCGCATAATAAAAAAGCCGCATGCGTTCTTCAACGCATGCGGCTTCTTCATCTTTACGCCAAATGACGCGGCCGGCTTACTCGCCGAGATACGCTGCGCGCACCTTCGGGTCGTCGAGCATCTGCTTCGCGTCGCCCGACATCGTGACGAGACCGGAGTCCATCACGTAGCCGCGATTGGCCGCCTGCAACGCCAGACGCGCGTTCTGCTCGACCAGCATCACCGTGATGCCTTCCTTCGAGATTTCGCGCACCACTTCGAAGATCTTCTCGACCATGATCGGCGACAGGCCCATCGACGGCTCGTCCA
>CALFSF010000526.1 GCA_937917025.1 uncultured Paraburkholderia sp. | reverse complement strand
CCGGCCTGTCACGCCGGGGGTCGCGGGTTCGAGTCCCGTCCGCTCCGCCAGATCACGAAAAAAGCCTGCTGGTTTCAGCGGGCTTTTTTTTCGCCGTCGAATCTCGAGGCGCTTCGGCCGTCGTAAATGCAAAGCGGCCTGCGCCGTTCCGTTTGCGACCGTTGCGCAACCTTCACGTGCGCCGCCCACGGTATGGGCCGCCGCTGCCTCGGGCAAACAGCCCTTGCCAGCGCTCGCCGCCTGTCTTACCTTTGTGCGGTCGTCACCCCGTCCGCTGCGCCATGCTCGACCCGACCGAAGTCTTGTCGCCCGCCTTCCTGTTGCGCAAAGCCAGCATGGATGACTTCGAGTTCGCCGAGGCGCTTACCCGCAGCAATATGGGCGGTTATTACAAGCGCCATCATCTGGTGTGGCGCGGCGATCTGTTTCTTGCCAGCTGGCGGGAGTCGGAAAACTTCATTCTCGAACTGGATGGAAATGGAATCGGCGTGCTGCGTGTCACTGAAGAAGGCGACTCGCTGCATATCCGCGACGTGCAGATCGCCGAAGGACATCGCCGGCAAGGCGCCGGAACCTACATGCTGAACATGTCGCACCGGTGGGCGCGCGCGCGTGGGCTGCGGGAATTGCAACTGCGTGTTTTCGTCGACAACCCCGCGGCCCGTCTCTACCACCGCATGGGGTACCGTCTCGCGGGGCCGCGCCTCGCGCAACTCGGCGCGATCCGTCATATGGCGCGGCGCGTCTGACACCTCTCTGGCTTTCACGCACTACGGCTATTTCAACTGGCCACGATGGGCATCCAGTTCATCCACGAACAGGCTGCTTTCGTCTTCATTTTCCTCATGCCGCCCGTCGCGATATTCGATGCCGCGTTCGATGAAGGCGCGCGGGCTTTCGCCGAAAGCGCGCCGGAACATCGCCGAAAACGCACTCTGACTTTGATAGCCGAGTTCCTGCGCGACGAGTGAAAGCGGCCGGCCCTGACTCAGCAGGGGGATCGCCCGCGCGAGAATCGCCTGCTGACGCCACTGCGAAAAACTGACTCCCAGTTCCTGGCGAAACAGACGCGCGATGGTCCGCGTACTGGCGCCCACGCCTGACGCCCAGCCCTCGAGCGATTCCGCGCTGGCCGGATCGGCGATAACGGCTTCGCACAGTGCGCGCAGGCGCTTTTCGGTGGGCATGGGCACGGAGAGCGGTAACGGCTCCGAGCGCGTCAGTTCGTCGAGTGCCAGTGAGCCAAGCAACTGCTCGCGTGCAACCGAAAGGCCGGGTGTATCGAGCGCGGCAATCACTTCGCGCAGCAATCCGGAGACTTCGACGACGCGACATGCGTCGAGCCCCGCGGGCACGACCGATTCATTCACATACAGTGTCCTCAAAAACGCATCCTCGACGATGATGACTTCGTGTGTGATATGCGGCGGCACCCAGATTGCACGCGATGGCGGAACCATCCACGTGGTGCCGGACGTCGTCATCCGCAATACGCCTCGCGACGCATACGCGACCTGCGCCCATGCGTGCGTGTGACGCGCGATGCGCACGCCGGCCGGCATGGGCCGTGACCGCACACGGATGGGATGCGTCGGCGTCGGCGCGAATTCCGGCGGAATGTCGGCGAAATCGACGCGCGTCGATTCCGGCATGGCAATGGGCTGGTTCATGACAGGGCAGGGCCGCAACTTCATACGAAGGATGACGCCATTGTAGGGGCGTTGCACGCAGCCGGGCGGCGAGTCGCGCGACGTTAGCCATCCGGCCGAGGGTCGCCTGAAATTCGTGCGAGGCATAATGCATGTCATCCCGTTTATTTTTCTGGAGCAGGCAATGACCTTTGCGACCGCAGACCTGTGCGATGCCAATGAAGACAAGCTGGCCGCGGGCACGCTTCGCGTGCTCGATCCCGTGTTCCGGTTGTGGGGCCGCGCGGGTTCGTTTGGCGGCGCGGCCGTGACGCTGAAGGTCTTTGAAGACAACACGCTGGTACGCAGCACGCTGGAGGAAAACGGGAACGGCCGTGTGCTGGTCGTCGATGGCGGCGGCAGCCGGCGTTGCGCGCTCGTCGGTGGCAATCTTGGCCAGATCGCGGAGAAGAACGGCTGGGCCGGCATCGTGGTGAACGGTTGCGTGCGCGATACGCTCGAGTTGAACGAATGCAATATCGGCATCGCCGCGCTGGCGGCCCATCCGCAGCGCAGCCAGAAACGCGGAGGCGGCGAGCGCGATATGCCGGTGCAGATGCCAGGATCGGTCGTGCGCGCGGGTGAATGGATCTATGTCGACATCGATGGCGTGCTGGTTGCGGCCGCGCCGTTGAACTGACAGGGAGGAAGGTCATGCAGAACGTGTTTGTCTACGGCACGCTCCGGGCGGGGGAAGTCAACGACATCAGCTCCGCGGCCGCGCGCCACGATATCGCGGCCCCCACGCTGCTCGGCACCGCGGTCGTGAAGGGCCGGCTATACGACTTCGGCAACTATCCCGGGCTCGTCGTGGACGAGCATGGCGTGTCCGTCAAAGGCGATGTCTACGCAATCGAAGATGCACTTGTCGCGGTGCTCGATGAGATCGAGGAGGTGTATCCCGGCGTCGAAGGTTTATTCCGGGGACATGACGTCACGCTCGACGTCGATGGGACGGCGGTGGCGTGCCGCTTTTATCCCGTCGCGAAAGAGGCCGTGGCCGGGTTGAAGGAAATCGCCTCGGGCGACTGGATTGCGCATCATCGCGGGCGATAGCGGGCGCACGGGCGTCACGGCATGCCGCGCCATGCGGTCGTGGCTTTCGCCGCGTGGCCAGCGCACCCATCGCCCACAACGAAACGGCTCAATGGACCGAAATCCATTGAGCCGTCACAGCATGCATGATGATGCCCACGTGCCAGACCCGAACCGTGCCAGCGCTCCAGCTAGCTGTTCAACCCGGGCCGGATTGACACAAGCGCGGTATCAGATCTCTTCGTACAGCGGCAAGGTCAGAAACTCGGTGAAGTTCTCCGATGTCGACATCGCTTCGAAGATTTCGGCGGCACGCTCATAGGGCTTCGTATCGCCGCCGACGGCAGCCTTCACCTTGTCGAGTTCCTGCTTCGTCAGATCGCGCACCATCGCAGCGGTGACCTTGCGATCGTCGTCGAGCTTGCCCTTCGGCGAGCGGATCCACTGCCACACCTGCGAGCGGGAGATCTCGGCGGTCGCCGCATCTTCCATCAGGTTGTGGATCGGCACGCAGCCATTGCCCGCCAGCCACGAACCCAGGTAGTGAATGCCGACGTTGATGTTGTTACGCAGGCCCGCTTCGGTGATGGGGGCTTCCGGACGGAAATCGGTCAGGTCTTTCGCGGTGACCTGCACGTCTTCGCGCTGTTTGTCGATCTGGTTGGGCCTGTCGCCCAGCACCCTGACGAACTCTTCCATCGCGACCGGCACGAGACCCGGGTGCGCAACCCAGCCGCCGTCGTAACCGTCGCCGGCATCACGCGCCTTGTCGGAGCGCACGCCGCCCATTGCCTTGTCGTTGGCCGCCGGGTCGTTCTTGATCGGGATCAGCGCACTCATGCCGCCGATCGCGGGTGCGTTGCGGCGATGGCACGTCTTGAGCAGCTGCAACGCATAGGCACGCATGAACGGCACGGTCATCGTGATCTGCGAGCGGTCGGCAAGGCAGAAGTCCTTGTCGTTCTTGAACTTCTTGATCGCCGAGAAGATGTAGTCCCAGCGGCCAGCGTTGAGGCCCGAGCTGTGTTCGCGAAGCTCGTACAGGATTTCGTCCATTTCGAAAGCCGCGAGAATCGTCTCGATCAGCACGGTCGCGCGAATCGTGCCGCGCGCGACGCCCACCGCTTCCTGCGCCGCAACGAAGATGTCGTTCCACAGGCGCGCTTCGAGATGGCTCTCGAGCTTCGGCAGATAGAAGTACGGGCCCGAGCCGCGCTTCACCAGTTCCTTCGCGTTGTGGAACAGGAAGAGCGCGAAATCGAAGATGCCGCCGGACACACGCTGGCCGTCGACCGTCACGTGTTTTTCGTCGAGATGCCAGCCGCGCGGACGCACGATCAGCGTCGCGACCTTGTCGTTGAGGCGGTACGACTTGCCGTTCTGTTCGAGCGAAATCTCACGGCGCACTGCGTCTTTCAGGTTCAGATGCCCGACGATCAGGTTGTCCCAGCTCGGCGCGTTCGAATCCTCGAAGTCCGTCATGTACGAATCCGCGCCCGAATTCAGCGCGTTGATGATCATCTTGCGTTCCACCGGCCCCGTGATCTCGACGCGACGGCATTCGAGATCCTTCGGCAGCGGCGCGACCTTCCAGTCGCTATCGCGGATGGACTTCGTTTCAGCGAGGAAGTCGGGGCGCTCGCCGGCGTCGAGACGCTTCGTGCGTTCGGCGCGCGCCTTCAGCAGTTGCTGGCGGCGCGGCTCGAACACGCGATGCAGATTCGCGACGAGCTCCAGCGCGGCGGGCGTGAGAATCGATTCGAAGCCCGGCTTGATTTCAGCGGTGATACGCATGCCTTGTGGCAGTTGCAACGACAACGACGATTGATTCGCCATGGTTTCTCCCTTGGTCGGTCAGATTACGGAAATGCGATGAGGTACTTCATGCGCGGTCAAGCTGTTCAGTTCACGTGGCGCCCCGGCTGTGGCGCGGGCGGCCTGGGTTTTTGTCGGGTGGCAGGAGGGAGGTCAGAAACGCGGGCAGATCGGCAAGGCTCGCGCCGGTGCCGAGCGGGCTTACGCCCAGTTCCTCGGCGGGGCCGCGCGCACGGTTGATCCAGAACGTGGTGTAGCCGAACCACGTCGCGCCGGCCACGTCCCAGCCGTTCGACGACACGAATACGATCTCGCGCGGCGTTGCGCCGAAAGCGGCCGTGCCGAGTGCGTAGGCGGCCGGTGCCGGTTTGTACGCGCGCACGGCATCGACGGACAGCACGTGATCGAAAAGGGCCGCCATCCCGGCACTCTTGACAGCGATATCGAGCATCTGCGGGTTGCCGTTGGACAGGATCGCGAGCCCGATGCGCGCGCCGGCCGCGGCACCGGTGACTCCGGCGCCAGCCTGAGGCTCGCGCAACTGGCGCAACACCGGGCCGGCGTCAGGAAATGCGGAAAGGCACGCGTACTCGTCCATCAGGCGCTTTTCCGCAGCCGTATTCAGCGTGAGGCCGAGTTTGCGGGCGGAAAAACGCAGCGCGTCGAGTGTGATGGTCCAGAACGGTTCGTAGTGTGCGCCGCCCGTATCCGACAGCGTGCGCAACTGCGTGTATTCGATCTGCTTCTGACGCCACAGGAGCGAAAGCGCATCGCCGTGGCCGGGGAACATCTGCTCCGCGGCAGCGACGACCGAATGCACGTCGAAAAGCGTGCCGTACGCGTCGAAAATAACTGCCTTGGGGAAGAGTGTCGTTGTGGCCGACATTGCCGTGCGCTCCAGTCAGAGGTCAAGACGGATTCTATTAGTGATGTCCCGTAGATAAAAAGACCGTAAACATCACTTGATCTTTTACTTTCACATACCTAATCTGGCGTTCAACGCCATTACCCGCGTCCGCCGACGCGTCGCATTCACTATGGACCGCTTCAAGCAGATCGAAACGTTCGTCGCCGTCGCGGCACGCGGCAGCCTGTCCGCGGCTGCCCAGGCCGAAGGCGTCGCGCCCGCCATCATCGGACGCCGGATCGATGCGCTCGAAGAACGGCTTGGCGTGAAACTGCTCGTGCGCACGACGCGGAAAATCACGCTGACGTTCGAAGGTTCCGCGTTTCTCGAAGACTGTCAGCGCATCATCCACGATATGCAGAACGCCGAGTCGAGCGTGTCGGCGGGCGGCGTCAAGGCGAGCGGACATCTGCGCGTGTCGGCGCCGGCCGGTTTCGGGCGGCGGCACGTCGCGCCGCTCGTGCCGGCATTCACGGTCGCGCATCCCGACGTGTCGATCACGCTCGACCTGTCGGACCGGATGGTCGATCTGGTCAACGAGGGGTTCGACTGCGCGGTGCGGCTTGGCGAGCTGCCCGACTCGTCGCTGGTGTCGCTGCGCCTCGGCGACAACCGGCGCGTGGTGGTGGCTTCGCCCGCCTATCTCGCGCGGCGCGGCGCGCCGGAAACGCTCGCCGCACTCGCCGGTCACAACTGCCTCGCGCTCGGCGCGAGCGCGAACCAGCAGCGCGGCTGGACGTTCCAGCAGGACGAAAAAATCGCGACGATCAGGGTCTCCGGCACGATGGAATGCTCGGACGGCGCGGTGCTGCACGAATGGTGTCTCGAAGGCTACGGTCTCGCGTGGCGCTCGTGGTGGGAAGTCGGCACGGATATCGCGGCCGGACGCCTCGTCACGGTGCTCGACGCATTCGCGGCGCCGCCCATCGGCATCCACGCGGTGTTTCCACAGCGTCGGCATTTGCCGTTGCGGGTGCGGCTTTTTCTCGATTTCCTGAAACATACGTACAGTCATCCAGGCTACTGGGGTTAGCGCAAAGCCAGGCTCCGCTCGGGTTTCCGATATGCGGACAGACCCGCACGCGGGCCGTGCAGCGGATTCTTGCGCACTACAATCGATTCGAGACGCCGCGTATTGCCCGCTGTTCGCATACGCGCCCGCATCCAGCGGACCTGAAGAAGCGCCGCGGCTGACGACGGAGGGCACGATGTTCAAGCACATCCTGGTTCCGACTGATGGTTCAGAGCTGTCCAGAATGGCCATCGACGGCGCAATCGACCTCGCGAAATCCGTCGGTGCGCGTGTGACGGCCTACGCGTGTCTGCCGCAATATCCCTACTCGCCGTTCTCCGAGGTGGTGATCGAGCCGCCAGTCGATTTTCAGGAGCGCAGCGAACGCGAAGCGCGCCTGCACCTGCAGGAAGTCGAGCAGGCAGCGCTCGACGCGGGCGTTGCCTGCTCGAGCGAAACGAGCGTTCATCCGTCGCCGTATCTCGGGATCATCGAGGCGGCGGAGCGCAGTGGGTGCGACGTGATCTTCATGGCGTCGCACGGGCGGCGCGGGCTCGGCAGCCTGCTGATCGGCAGCGAGACCCAGCGCGTCCTGACGCACACCAAAATCCCGGTGATCGTTTACCGATAAGCGCCGCGGGCGCCAGGACGTGGCGCACCATGGATACCTGAGGAAAAACGCGCCGGCGGATAACCAGCGCGCGTCTTGTCCGTTTTTCGCGCGGTGATGCCGCGTCTCAAAACGCTTCCCAGATGCCGTTCCGGCCGCCGGCTTCTGGCCGGCGGCGGTGATTTCGGCGGGGTGGCGCCCCTCTGCGGCGCCGCTTCTCCCCAGGCTGCCTGTCGTGTCGCTCAGGCCGTCGTCAAACGACGTTCAGGCGACCTTCTTGTCGAAGAACTGCTCGTCTTCCGTCGAGCCGTGCAGGGCGGTCGTCGATGCGTCGCGCTCGACCGTCTGCGTCACCGCGTCGAAGTAGCCGGTGCCGACTTCGCGCTGGTGCTTCACGGCGGTGAAGCCCTTTTCGGCCGCCGCGAATTCGGCCTGCTGCATTTCGACGAACGCGCTCATCTGCGTGCGGGCATAGCCGTGCGCGAGGTTGAACATCGAATAGTTCAGCGCGTGGAAGCCGGCCAGCGTGATGAACTGGAACTTGTAGCCCATCGCACCGAGTTCCTTCTGGAACTTGGCGATCGTCGCGTCGTCGAGGTTCTTTTTCCAGTTGAACGACGGCGAGCAGTTGTACGACAGCAGCTTGCCCGGGAACTGCTTGTGGATCGCCTCGGCGAATTGCTTCGCGAATTCGAGATCCGGCTTGCCGGTTTCGCACCAGATCATGTCGGCGTACGGCGCGTAGGCGAGGCCGCGCGAAATGGCCTGCCCGATGCCCGGCTTCGTGCGGTAGAAGCCTTCGACGGTGCGCTCGCCGGTCAGGAACGGCTTGTCGTTGTCGTCGATGTCCGACGTCACGAGGTCAGCCGCTTCCGCGTCCGTGCGGGCGAGCAGGATCGTCGGCGTGCCCGACACGTCGGCCGCGAGACGCGCCGCCGTCAGCTTCGCGATGTTTTCGCGCGTCGGCACCAGCACCTTGCCGCCCATGTGGCCGCATTTCTTCACCGAAGCCAGCTGGTCTTCGAAGTGAACGCCCGCGGCGCCGGCCTCGATCATCGATTTCATCAGTTCGAACGCGTTCAGCACGCCGCCGAAACCGGCTTCGGCGTCCGCCACGATCGGCGCGAAGTAGTCGATATAGCCGTCATCGCCCGGGTTCCTGCCTTCGGACCACTGGATCTGGTCGGCGCGCGTGAGCGTATTGTTGATGCGCTTCACGACGAGCGGCACCGAATTCGCCGGATACAGCGACTGGTCGGGATACATTTCGCCCGCGACGTTCGCGTCGCCGGCCACCTGCCAGCCCGACAGATAGATGGCCTTCAGGCCGGCCTTGACCTGCTGCATGGCCTGATTGCCGGTCAGCGCGCCGAGTGCGTTGACGAACGGCTCGTTATGGATCGATTCCCACAGCTTTTCGGCGCCGCGCTTCGCGAGCGTGTGCTCGACCGGCACCGAGCCGCGCAGACGCACCACGTCCTCAGCGGAATACGAGCGCTTGATGCCCTTCCAGCGCGGATCGGTTTCCCATTGCTGTTGAAGTTGTTGACTCTGTTGTTGACGTGACATGGCGTGCTCCTCTGATTGCCCAAACAGGTGGATCGGTTGACTCGTGTCTTCAGCGAGTGGCGCGCCGGGCCTTTCCGGTCGCTCCGTTTCGTGAAGTCTTATATAAGAGTCTAGGCAAATCGAGGCAGGGGCAACAGACGTCTTCGAAGCTTTGTGCGATATTTTTAATGCATATAAATCATGTGGTTACAATGATATTCCCACAATGAGAAACGCAGTTTTCCATGCTGCAACACAGAGGGTTGTGCCACGCAGCACGATTTTTTACGACGCAAAAAAATTTTCCACATCGTGAAATTTAGTGAGTGACGACGTATGGGCGAAAAAAAACCGGTGCCAGAGCACCGGTTTTTTCTGAAACGTCGCACGGCGTTGAGCCGTTCGACGTGATGTCGCGTCACTGTCGCGTCACTGTCGGGCTCGCTTTTGGCGCTGACCCGGCCGCATGCCCGAAGGCTTAGCTGCCGCGGCGCGCGGTACGCGGACCGTCGCTGCGACGGGCGCCGAAGCCACCGTCCCGCGAGCCGCCGTAGCCTTCGCGCGAACCGTTGCCCGCCGACTTGCCTGCCCAGCTGCCGCCCGTGCGGGCACCGCCACCGCTGCCAGCGGGCTTGCCGTTACCGCTGTTGCCGCCGCCGCTGCCGAAGCGACGACCGCCGCCGTTGCCGCCACCCGGACGGCCACGGCCGCCAAAGCCCGGACGACCCGTGCCCGACGGTGCCGACTTGCGCGGCTCGAAGCCTTCGACGACGTTGACCGCCAGCGGCGTACGCACGAAACGTTCGATGCGCTTCAACGCGCCCTGTTCGGCGTGATGCACGAGGCTCACGGCGATACCCGAGCGGCCCGCGCGGCCGGTACGGCCGATACGGTGCACGTAGTCTTCCGCGAACTTCGGCAGATCGTAGTTGAACACGTGCGTGACGCCCGGGATGTCGATGCCGCGTGCCGCGACGTCGGTGGCCACGAGCACGCGCACACGGCGCTCGCGCAGTGCCTTGATCGTGCGGTTACGCGCGCCTTGCGGCAGATCGCCGTGCAGGGCGGCCGATTCGAAACCGGCGTCGGCGAGACGGCCAGCGAGCTGGTCCGCTTCGTTTTTCGTCGCCGTGAACACGATGGCCTGGTCAAGGCCGGCATCACGCAGCAGATGGTCGAGCAGACGATCCTTGTGATCGCGGTCGTCGACGTAATGCACGGTCTGCGCGATGTTCGTGCGCTGTTCCATGCGCTGGACGATTTCGATCCGTTCCGGATCCTTCAGCAGACGGCCCGTCAGCGCGCCGATCTTGCCGTCGAGCGTGGCCGAGAACAGCATCGTCTGACGCGTGGCCGGCGTGGAGGAGACGATCGTTTCGATGTCTTCGATGAAGCCCATGTCGAGCATGCGGTCCGCTTCGTCGAGGACGAGGATCTGCAGTTGCGACAGGTCGATACGGCCGCGTTCCAGGTGATCGATCAGACGACCCGGCGTGGCGACGAGAATTTCAGGGTTTTTGGCCAGCAGCATCAGCTGTTGACCATAGGCGACGCCGCCGAGAATGCTGACGGTGCGCAGGAGTTTCAGGTGCTTGCCGTACGTGGAAGCGGCGGTCGTGACCTGCATCGCGAGTTCGCGCGTCGGCGTCAGGACCAGCATCGTCGGACGGGCGACGGGTTGCGGGCGGCGCGTGCGCGCGCCGTCGGCCGGGCGCGGCTCACGCGGCTGCGAGGCCTGGGCCTTTTGCAGTTGCGAGAAACGCTCGATTGCGGGCAGCATGAACGCCGCGGTCTTGCCGGAACCGGTCGGGCTCGACACCATCAGGTCGCGGCCGGCGATGCCGGCGGGAATCGCGCGCTGCTGAACCGGCGTCGGTGCCGAGTAGCCCGCGGCCGTCAGGGCGGAGACGACATCCGCCGAAAGGCCGAGCGACGCGAACGTC
>CALFSF010000525.1 GCA_937917025.1 uncultured Paraburkholderia sp. | reverse complement strand
ACACGCCGATGATGTTGGAGATCGTTGCCGTCGGCGCGATCGCCACGCAGTTCGAGTTGCGCATGCCGTACGTTGCAATGCGGGAACGCAGCTCGGTCCAGTCCATCGATTCGCTCGAATCGACTTCGACATACCCGCCGCGTGCTTCGGCGAGCAGCTTCAGCGTGTCCTGCGGGAGGATGCCGCGATCCCACAGCGAGCCGCGGTAGCTCGAATAGCGGCCGCGCTCTTCGGCCAGTTCCGTCGACGCGTAGTACGCGTAGTAGCAAACCGCTTCCATCGACGTATCGGCAAACCTGACCGCTTCTTCCGATGCGTACGGCGTGCGCAGCAGGTGCAGGCAGTCCTGGAAGCCCATGATGCCCATGCCGACCGGACGGTGCTTCAGGTTCGAGTTACGCGCCTTGGCGACCGCGTAGTAATTGATGTCGATCACGTTGTCGAGCATGCGCATCGCGACGCTGATGGTGCGCTTGAGCTTGTCGTGGTCGAGCGCCACCGTGCCGTCGGCCTGTTCCTTCAGGTGGGCGACGAGGTTCACCGAGCCGAGGTTGCAGACGGCGATTTCGGTGTCGCTGGTGTTCAGCGTGATTTCCGTGCACAGATTCGACGAATGCACGACGCCGACGTGCTGCTGCGGCGAACGGATGTTGCACGGATCCTTGAACGTGATCCACGGATGGCCGGTTTCGAACAGCATGCCGAGCATCTTGCGCCACAGTTGCGCCGCCGGAATCTTCTTGAAGAGCTTGATCTCGCCGCGCGCGACCTTGTCTTCGTACGCGATGTAAGCCGCTTCGAACTCCGCGCCGAACTTGTCGTGCAGGTCCGGGCAGGTGGACGGCGAGAACAGCGTCCAGTCGCCGCCTTCGTGCACGCGCTTCATGAACAGGTCGGGAATCCAGTTCGCCGTGTTCATGTCGTGCGTGCGGCGGCGGTCGTCGCCGGTGTTCTTGCGCAGCTCCAGGAATTCCTCGATGTCCAGGTGCCACGATTCCAGGTAGGCGCACACCGCGCCCTTGCGCTTGCCGCCCTGGTTCACGGCCACGGCCGTGTCGTTCACCACCTTCAGGAACGGCACGACGCCCTGCGACTTGCCGTTGGTGCCCTTGATGTGCGAGCCGAGCGCACGCACGCGCGTCCAGTCGTTACCCAGGCCGCCGGCGAACTTCGAGAGCAGCGCGTTTTCCTTCAGCGCCTCGTAGATGCCGTCGAGGTCGTCGTCGACCGTCGTCAGGTAGCACGACGACAGCTGCGAGCGGCGCGTGCCCGAGTTGAACAAGGTCGGCGTGGACGACATGAAGTCGAAGCTCGACAGCACGTTGTAGAACTCGATCGCACGCGCTTCGCGGTCGACTTCGTTCAGCGCGAGACCCATCGCGACACGCATAAAGAATGCCTGGGGCATTTCGATACGCACGCCGTCGTGATGCAGGAAGTAGCGGTCGTACAGCGTTTGCAGGCCGAGGTAGCCGAACTGCAGGTCGCGGCTGTTGTCGAGCGCGGCGCCCAGACGCTTCAGGTCGTACTGCATCAGCTTGTCGTCGAGCAGTTCAGCCTGCACGCCGCGCTTGATGAACAGCGGGAAGTACTCGGCGTAACGGTCGGCCATTTCGCTCTGCGTGACTTCCTCTTCGAGGATCTCGCGGCGGATCGTGTGCAGCAGGATGCGGGCCGTCACCTGGCTGTACGCCGGGTCCTTCTCGATCATCGTGCGTGCGGCGAGGATGGCCGAGTCGTAGACCTGGCTCATCGGCACGCCGTCGTACAGGTTCTTCACCGTCTCCGCGACGATCGGCTCGGCGCTCACGGCATCGCCCAGGTTCGCGCAGGCGGATTCGATGATGCCGCGCAGTGCCGCCATGTCCAGCGGACGCGTCACGCCGCCGTCGACCACGTTCAGACCCGCCGAGCCGGCTGCCGCTTCCGGCGCATGGCTGCGCTCCTGCGTGCGCTTCTCGCGATACAGCACGTAGGCCCGCGCGACGTTGTGCTCGCCGCCGCGCATCAGCGCGAGTTCGACCTGGTCCTGGATGTCTTCGATATGGAACGTGCCGCCGTTCGGACGGCTGCGCAAGAGCGCGCGCACCACGCTCTGGGTGAGCTGCTCGACCAGCTCGCGCACACGCGCCGACGCCGCGCCCTGACCACCGTTGACGGCGAGGAACGCCTTCGTGACCGCGATCGCGATCTTCGAAGGCTCGAACGACACGACGCTGCCGTTACGACGGATCACCTTGTAGTCGGCGAAGGTGGCCTGCGGCGCGAGCGCCTGGCCTGCCTGTGCCTGTCCACCGAACGGTTGGCCAGTGGGTGAGCCCTCATACCGGGTCGTCACGTTGTCGGTCGTTTGCATGTGCAAAGCTCCTGGTCTGGAATGGTGCGGAGGTAACCGCGGATTAGTACGATCGCCGCGACGTGGGTACAACCGGCGCGAGCGTAACGGTGCGGAGAGTGGGCCGGCGAGGTCTGTTGACCGGATGCGACGCGGCGGACTGGACAATCGTCTTCATCATGCGAGTCGCGATCACTGGCTGTGCCCTTTCCCCGAAGTTGCCGGTGCGGCCGCTCTCGTCGGCCCGCATCAGTCGAATGCTTTTTCAACGCCTGGAATGCATGCGGCGCCTTGCTCGTAAAGCGGGGCGCCGCCAGATCACCACAACATCTAGTTCGGAAATCGATTCCTT
Organism: uncultured Paraburkholderia sp.; assembly: GCA_937917025.1. Taxonomy (GTDB): domain Bacteria; phylum Pseudomonadota; class Gammaproteobacteria; order Burkholderiales; family Burkholderiaceae; genus Paraburkholderia. Next base: position 7,873 of record CALFSF010000525.1, on the reverse strand, counting down.
ACACAAAGTATAGTGGAACTTCCCGGCATCTCAAATTATTTTATTTGCCGTTCAGCGCTTGACTTTTCATATAGCCAGGCCGGGCGGGACCGCGCGGAAAGCAAGGCGCCGCAACGATTTGCGGTGCATCGAAGGACGCCGCGCGGGAGGACTTATGACGCGGCGGCGAGCGGAAGATAGGGGAAATACTGAGCGGGCAATGCGCAGTCGTGTCGAAGGCGTTGCCACTCGAAGTGAGGACCGGGATCGGTCTTGCGGCGAGGCGCGATGTCGGCGTGACCCGCGAGCGCTTCGACTGGATAGTGCGCGGCGAGCGCCTTCACGAGCGCGGCGAGCGTCTCGTATTGCGCCGGTTCGAACGCGGTGGCGTCGCTGCCTTCCAGTTCGATACCGATCGAGAAGTCATTGCAGCGCTCACGGCCGAAGAAGTTCGACACGCCCGCGTGCCATGCGCGCGCGTCGCACGATACATATTGCTCGAGCGCGCCGTCGCGACGGATCACGAAATGCGCCGACACCTTCACGCCGCGCAGATGCGCGTCGTAATACGGATGCGCGTCGCAGTCGAGGCGGTTCTGGAAGAGTTCGGTGATCGCCGTGCCGCCAAATTCGCCGGGCGGCAGGCTGATGTTGTGGACGACGACGAGCGTCGGCCGCGCGCCGTCAGGGCGCGCCTCGAAATTGGGCGATGGCAGTTTGCGCGCAGCGGGAACCCAGCCGTCGGCATCGACGGCGAAGTCGACGCTCATCGTGCGTCGCGCCCGGTCGGGCGCGCGGCATGGCGATGCGCGTGCTCGGCGCTGCAGAACGGCTGGCCGGCGACGACCACCGAATCGCTCTTCGGCGCGTGTACGCCGCACTCGGCGCAGCGGATCATCGGCTCGGCGAGTTGCGGCGCTTCGGACGCACGCGGCGTGCCACCGGCGGCAGGCCCCGCCGACGCCGGACCGGTGCGCGCCGACGCTTTGGACTCGGCACGGCGCACGGCCTTGACGAGCCAGTTGCCGACGATGAACAGGAGAATCAGCAGAAAAATTTGTCGCATGATGGCGCTCAGACCACGGGGCGGTGCAACAGCACCTCGAAAACGAAACGGCTGCCGACATACGCGAGCATCAACGCCGCGAACGAAGCCAGCACCCAGCGCAATGCCGCACGGCCGCGCCAGCCGGACACCCGGCGTGCGGTGAGCAGCGCGCCGAACATCACCCACGAAAGAATCGCGAACACGGTCTTGTGATCGAGCCTCAACGGCCGGTCCACGAGCTGTTCGCTAAAGAGGATGCCGGAGATCAGCGTGAGCGTCAGCAGCACGAAGCCCGCGCCGATCAGGCGGAACAGCAGCTTTTCCAGCGTGAGCAGCGGCGGCAGCGTATCGAGCCAGCTCGACAGCCAGCCGTTGCCGGCAGCCGGATTCTGGTGCTGCAGCGCGCCGCCGCGCATCGCGTGCAGACGGCGCTCGACCAGCAACATCAGCACGGCATGCAGCGCCGCGATCGCGAAGAGCCCGTACGCGATGTTCGCGATCAGGAAGTGCAGCTTGAAAAGCGGCGCCGCCGAATACGGCAAGACGCGCACGCCGTTGAACGCGAGCGGCAGCAGCGACGCGACGCACGCGAGCGGCAGCACCAGCAGGCGCAGGCCGTCGAGCGGAAAGAAGAGGCTTTCGATCCAGTAAATGCCGGCGCCGAGCCAGAACATCGCCGAGAGCGCGAACGCAAACCCGAACACCATCGCGTTCTGCGGAAAGATCGTGGTGTGCAGCAGCACGCCGTGGGAGATCAGCGCGACGAAGAGCAGCGCGCGGCCCGACGGACTCATGCCCGACGCCGCCGGCACATTCGGCGCAACCGGGATCGACGGCACGCTCTCCAGCACCGGGCGCGGCGCGATGTGCCGGTGCGAGCGCCAGCCCGCGACGGCGAGACCGCCGTACAGGAGCGCAGTGAGGGCATACAGTACAATATCCATATCCGAAGTTTACACCAGGCCCTTGCCTAGCAACGCAACGGCCGCACTGCCCATCGCTCCCCATGCTCGACAATCTGACCCAACGGATGGCGCGCGTCGTCAAGACGCTGCGCGGCGAAGCCCGCCTCACCGAGGCGAACACCCAGGACATGCTGCGCGAAGTCCGTCTCGCGCTGCTGGAGGCCGACGTGGCGCTGCCCGTCGTGCGCGACTTCATCGCGAAGGTGAAGGAAAAAGCGCTCGGCGAAGAGGTGATCAGCAGCCTGTCGCCCGGCCAGGCGCTCGTCGGCGTGGTGCAGCGCGAACTCACCGCGATCATCGGCGGCGACTACGAAGGCAAGGCGGTCGAGCTCAATCTCGCCGTCACGCCGCCCGCTGTCATCCTGATGGCCGGCCTGCAGGGCGCCGGCAAGACGACGACCGTCGGCAAGCTCGCCAAACTGCTGCGCGAGAAGTACAAGAAGAAGGTCCTCACCGTTTCCTGCGACGTCTACCGCCCCGCCGCCATCGCGCAGCTGAAGACGGTGACGGAGCAGGTCGGCGCGGATTTCTTCCCGTCGGAGCCCGACCAGAAGCCGGTCGACATCGCGCGCGGCGCCGTCGACTGGGCGAAGCGTCACTATCACGATGTGCTGATCGTCGACACGGCCGGCCGTCTCGGTATCGACGAAGCGATGATGCAGGAAATCACCGCGCTGCATACCACGCTCAAGCCGGCTGAAACGCTCTTCGTCGTCGACGCGATGCTCGGCCAGGATGCCGTGAACACCGCGAAGGCGTTCAACGACGCGCTGCCGCTCACCGGCGTCGTGCTCACGAAGCTCGACGGCGACTCGCGCGGCGGTGCGGCGCTGTCGGTGCGTCACGTGACGGGCAAGCCGATCAAGTTCGTCGGCGTCGCCGAAAAGCTCGACGGCCTCGAAATCTTCTATCCGGATCGCATGGCGAACCGGATTCTCGGCATGGGCGACATTCTCGCGCTCGTCGAGGAAGCGCAGCGCGGCGTCGACGTCCAGGCGGCGCAGAAGCTCGCCGACAAGGTCAAGAAAGGCGGCGACTTCGATCTCAACGATTTCCGCGCGCAGCTTTCGCAGATGAAGAACATGGGCGGCCTCTCCACGCTCATGGACAAGCTGCCCGCGCAGTTCCAGCAGGCGGCGTCCGGCGCCGACATGGGCCAGGCGGAAAAGCAGATGCGCCGCATGGAAGGCATCATCAACTCGATGACGCCGAAGGAGCGCGCGAAGCCCGAACTGATCAAGGCGACGCGCAAGCGCCGCATCGCGGCGGGCGCGGGTGTGCAGGTGCAGGAAGTCAACCGCATGCTGAACCAGTACGACCAGATGCGCACGATGATGAAGAAGCTGAAGGGCGGCAACCTGCAGAAGATGATGCGCGGCATGAAAGGCATGATGCCGGGCATGCGCTGATCGTCCCGATTGCAGCCGCCGCCGTTCTCTCTCACACTATGTATACAGTCACCGCTCGCCAGACGTCATGAACCGCGAAGAAGCGCTCCACATTTTCAGCCACTCCGAAGAAATCGTTTCGGCCCGCGACGTCAACGCGTCGATCGGTGGCATGGCGAACGCCATCCGCGCGGAAATAAGCGAGGAATTCCCGCTCGTCCTTTCGGTGATGGGTGGCGCCGCGGTGTTCACCGGCATGCTGCTGCCGCACCTCGACTTCCCGCTCGAGTTCGACTATATCCACCTCACCCGCTATCGCAACACGACCAAAGGCGGCAGCGAGATGCAATGGCGCGTTGCGCCGGCGGAGTCGGTCAAGGACCGCGTCGTGCTCGTGCTCGACGACATCCTCGACGAAGGTGAGACGATGGCCGCGATCCGCGACCGCATTCTCGCGATGGGCGCAAAGCGCTTCATGAGCGCGGTGCTGTGCGAAAAGATCATCCCGAAGGCGAAGCCGCTGCATCCGGACTTCTGCGGCTTCGAAGTGCCGGACCGCTATGTGTTCGGCTGCGGCATGGACGCGAAAGGTTACTGGCGCAATCTGCCCACCATCCGGGCATTGACCGACGGCGCCTGAGTCCCGTCCTTCCTGGGCATCTGCGTTTCGACGTTCCAATGAAAAAAAGCGGCTTGCGGGCCGCTTTTTTATCGTCTGTGCCGGTTGCTGCCGGCATCAAAGCTGATGCACGAACGCGCGGATGCCCCCAAGTATCATCTCCACCGAAATCGCGACCAGCACGAGCCCCATCAGCCGCTCGAACGCCATCACGGTGCGCTCGCCGAGCCAGGCCTGAATGCGCTCGGCCAGCACCAGCACGATTGCGCACACGATCATCGTGACCGTCAGCGCGCCGATCCACTCGACCGTCTTGCCGGGCGCCTGCGACGTCAGCAACATCACCGTCGCGAGCGCTGACGGACCGGCCAGCGCGGGAATCGCGAGCGGCACGATCAGCGGCTCGCCGCCGCGCGCATCGCCGCCGAACGGGCCGTCCGGATGCGGAAAGATCATCCGCAGCGCGATCAGGAACAGCACGATGCCGCCGCCGATCCGCAATGACAGGTCCGTGAGACTCATCATGCGCAAAAAGCGGTCGCCGACGACCATGAACACCAGCAGGATCACGAAAGCGATCGCGATTTCGCGCAGGATGACCGCGATCCGCCGATGCGGCGCGACGCCCCGCAGGCAACCGATGAAAAGCGGAATGTTGCCGAGCGGGTCCGTGATCAGGATCAGCAGAACCGTCGCGGACAGGAAGTTGTACTCCACCGTCCGCCCCGGTTAGCTGGCGAGCGCCGCGCGAATCTTCTCCGTCACGGTGGCTACGGCGCTTTCGGCCGGCAGCAGCGTCGCTTCCGTGTCGCGACGGCCCTGATATTCGACCTTGCCTTCCTTCAGGCCGCGATCGCCGATCACGAGCCGGTGCGGCACGCCGATCAGCTCCCAGTCGGCGAACATCACGCCCGGACGCTCGCCGCGATCGTCGAGAATCACGTCGACGCCCGCCGCGACCAGTTCCGCATACAGGCGGTCGGCGTGCTCACGCACGGCGTCGCTGCGGTCGTAACCCATCGGGCACAGCACGACTTCGAACGGCGCGATCGATTCCGGCCAGATAATGCCCTTGTCGTCGAAATTCTGTTCGATCGCGGCGCCGAGAATACGCGTGACACCAATGCCGTAGCAGCCCATTTCCATGTGCTGCGGCTTGCCGTTTTCGTCGAGGAACGTCGCGTTCATCGCTTCCGAATACTTCTTGCCGAGCTGGAACACGTGGCCGACTTCGATGCCGCGGCAGATGTCGAGCACACCGTTGCCGTCCGGCGAAGGATCGCCCTTCTGCACGTTGCGGATATCGGCGACGACCGGCTCCGGCAGATCGCGGCCCCAGTTGACGCCCGTCGTGTGGAAGTCGACTTCGTTCGAACCGACGACGAAATCGCTCATGTTCGCGACCGTCCTGTCCGCGATCACCTTGACCGGCTTCTTCGTGCCGATCGGGCCGAGGTAGCCCGGCGGCGTGCCGAACCATTCGACGATCTCCGCTTCCGTCGCGAAACGGAAGTCGCCGAGACCCGGGATCTTGTTGACCTTGATCTCGTTCATCTCGTGGTCGCCGCGCAGCATGAGGAGCCACAGCGTCGGCTCGGCGCCTTCGTTTTCGGTCGCGAGGATGATCGACTTGATCGTGCGTTGCAGCGGGATGTCGAGGAATTCAGCGACCGACTCGCACTTCGCCTTGCCCGGCGTCGGAGTCTTCGTCATGGCTTCGGTGGGCGCTGCGCGCTGCGCGATCAGCGGCAGCGCATCGGCCGCTTCGACGTTCGCAGCGAAATCCGACGTCGGGCAATAGGCGATCGCGTCTTCACCGGTTTCGGCGATCACGTGGAATTCATGCGAACCGCTGCCGCCGATCGAGCCGTTGTCCGCCGCGACCGCGCGGAATTCGAGACCGAGGCGCGTGAAAATGCGCACGTAAGCGTCGTACATCTTGCGATACGACTCGCGCAGGCCATCCATGTCCTTGTCGAACGAGTACGCGTCCTTCATGATGAATTCGCGGCCACGCATCACGCCGAAGCGCGGACGGATTTCATCGCGGAACTTCGTCTGGACCTGATAGAAGTTGACCGGCAACTGGCGGTAGCTCTTGATCTGGTTGCGCGCGATGTCGGTGACGACTTCCTCGTGCGTCGGACCCATCACGAAATCGGTCTGCTTGCGATCCTTGAAACGCAGCAGCTCCGGACCGTATTTTTCCCAGCGGCCCGATTCCTGCCACAGCTCGGCCGGCGGCACGGCCGGCAGCAGCAGCGCGACGGCGCCGGCGCGGTTCATTTCCTCGCGCACGATCGATTCCACCTTGCGGATCGAACGCAGACCGATCGGCAGGTAGTTGTAAATGCCGCCAGCGACGCGACGGATCATGCCGGCGCGCACCATCAACTTGTGGCTGACGATTTCCGCGTCAGAGGGAGCTTCCTTCAGGGTGCCGATAAAGAAACGGGAGGCTTTCATTCAGAATTTTCCAAAAGCGGCGGCACAATCTGAGCCGTCCAAAAAGATAAAACGGGGAATTCGCGGACCCTTGCGACCTTCATTGCGACCTCATTGCGCCGTTCAGCCGACGCCACGGCGGCCGGCGCAACGCTCGGGCCGGTGCTAACCGGTGCTGACCGGGCCGATCCACAGGGTCTGATCCGGAAGACTACCTCGACGACGCCCTGTTGCGGCGAATCGTTCCATTCTGGTGCGATCCGGTGCGTCAGGTCCGTTATCTGTTTATAATCAAAGCAATTTTAAAGGATTCGAAGGTGGTTGTATGCTGGATCGCGAAGGCTTTCGCCCGAACGTCGGCATCATCCTCTTGAACGCGCACAACGAGGTGTTTTGGGGCAAGCGGCTCCGTGAACATTCCTGGCAGTTTCCGCAAGGGGGCATCAAGTATGGTGAAACCCCCGTGCAAGCGATGTATCGGGAGTTACACGAAGAAACCGGCCTGCTTCCGGAACACGTCAAGATTATCGGCCGCACGCGCGACTGGTTGCGTTACGAGGTGCCGGACAAGTTCATCAAGCGTGAAGTCCGCGGTCATTACCGCGGCCAGAAGCAGATCTGGTTTCTGCTTCGGATGGTGGGGCGCGATTGCGATATTTGCCTGCGCGCCTGCGACCATCCGGAGTTCGATGCCTGGCGCTGGAACGAGTACTGGGTGCCTCTCGACTGTGTGATCGAGTTCAAGCGGGATGTGTATCAGTTGGCGTTGACGGAACTGTCGCGTTTTCTGCGTCGTACGGCGCCGCGCGGAGAGAAGCCGGCCGGGCATCACGGGCCGCGTTATCCCCGGGTGGTCAGCACGATGGCGGCGGAAAGCGCATCGCTGGAATCGTCAGGCTCGCTGATGACGGTCGAGACGTCGATTCGCACGACGATCGAAACGGATTGTGGAGATATCGAAACCTCCGTGACCCGTTCGTCGACATTCGTGCGCGAGTGAACCCTGTGCGGCGGTTCTCGCCGCACGTGCCGGCGCGGCATTGGACGTGCTGCGTCGGCGTTTCGAGGAAATCATATTGAAAGCTTCTGTTTTCGCCGTGGCGTGTCTCGCCACGGGTGTCTTGCTGGCTGGCTGCTCGAGCACGCCTTCCAGCAAGGACGACAGCGCATTTGCGTATCTGCTCGACAGGCCGACCAACTGGGTTGAAAACAAGGTCGACGAATTGCCGCCGCTGCCGCAACAGGCCAACCTGCTGCCGTTCGACGTGTCGCAGAATACGCCGCTGCATTTTTTCCTGGACTCGAAGTCGGTGAGCGTGGGCTCCGACGGCGTCGTGCGATACACCGTCGTGATCACGACTCCGACCGGCGCGCGTAACGTGAACTACGAAGGCATTCGCTGCGACACGTACGAATGGCGGTTGTATGC
>CALFSF010000524.1 GCA_937917025.1 uncultured Paraburkholderia sp. | reverse complement strand
GAAATCCAGCAAACGCGCGTCGTCACCGTGCAGAAAAACCGGGTCGTGCCGCTCGCGATTTCGCTCGCGGGTCTGGTGGGCGCTATCGTCGGCGGGGTGCTGTCCTCGCCGGCGGGTCTTGTCTGCGGTGTGATGATGTTCGTGGTGGGCGGCCTCACGTGGCTCACGCAGGACGTCACCCATCGCCTTATCGTCGAAACGCACGACGGCGAACGCGAAGCGCTCTCCAGCGTCGACCTCGACTTCGTCGAGCGTGTCGAGCAGACCGTCATTCAGGCCAGGGCCGCGCAGCAGCAGGCCGCGGCAACGGCAGGCGCGGCAGCCGCTGCCGTCACACGGGATAATCCGCAGGCGTAACGCCTGTTACGCGCGAGCGCAGGTCGGGGCCCGCACGCCAGATGGCTTCGCTGTGCAGTGGCTCGCGGCTTCGTCGACCCAAATCAACGCCGGACTCACGGCTTGACACATTGTTTCAAATGCGGCGGACCAGCCGCGTACAGTAAGTGCCCCGCTATTGCGCTCACTGCGAAACAGGTGCCCATGCTCAAGTCCTTTCTGCGCGGCCGGCTGGCCGTCGTCCTTCTGTCGACCTGCGTCCTGGGCGGCGCACTGAGCGGTTGCTCGACGCCCATCCCCACGCCGCCACCCCCGCCGCCCGCCGCGAGCCTTCTGAACGGCGGCCGGGATGGCGTAGTGATCGCGCTCAACGTCGAACGAAGCGATCGAGGTCAGTCGCGCCTCGGCCTGCCCATCCAGATCGACGGCAAGGCGGTCTACATGATGCTCGACACCGGCACGCAGGGCGTTCGCGTGCTCGCCTCGGTGTTGCCGCGCAAGGACTATCCCGCGGTGGGCGGCAGGACGTCGATGGTGTTCGCGAACGATGCGCAGGTGTCGGGGCCGCTCGTCAAACTGCCGGTTGGCTTCGTGGGGGCGAGGCCGTTCGATGTCACCGCGCAATCCGTCGACGATGTCCGCTGCCAGCAAGGCGCGAAACGCTGCATCGCGATGGATGGCTATACCGGTGAATTCGGCTGGGCGTTTTCGGGTCTTTTCGGCGTCGGTGCGGAGCAGCCTGACGACACGTGCTGCACACAACCGTTACGCGCGCTGCCGGGCAACATCGGGTTGCGCTATATCGTCCACGCGAACCTCGCCCGGCCGTATCTTCTGTTGACGCCGACGAAGGAATCAAGCAGCGAGTTCACGATGTTTCCGATGCGGGCCGGTAGCGACGGCGTACGCAAATGGCCGGCGGGCTGCGTGCAGGTCGCCGATAAAATGAGCTTCTGTGCGCCCGTCGTGTTTTCGACGGGCGGAATGGACATGATCCGCATCGAGACCGACACGACGCCGAACTGGCTCGACGACGACAGCGAAGGCAAGGTGCTCAGGCAGGGCAACTTCAACACCGCGTTAGGCCTCGGGTCGTGGGTGCATCGCTTCGACGCCGCGCAGGTCACGATCGCGAAGGCGCGCCGCGGGCAGAACCGCATCGTCATCGGCCTGATGGCGATGCAGAACATCGACGTGCTGTTCGATTTCGCGAGCGGCCAGATCGGTCTGCGGGCGAAAAAACCGACCGAGGCGCTCGGCGGCTAGGGGTCTGGCGTCAGCCAACCCGCCGAAAACCGATACGGCGAGGGCCCGTGCATCCTGCCTCGCCGCATCGGTTGCCGCATCGGTTGCCGCATCGGTTGCCGCATCGGCGACGTCGGCGACACCGCGCGAACCGTCTCATCCCAGATCGAGCGATTTGACATGCCAGATGCCCTGCGCGTACTCGGCGATCGTGCGATCCGATGAAAACCGTCCCATGCCCGCGACGTTTTCAATCGCGCTTTCAGTCCACGCGCGCGTATCGCGGAAACGTTCATCGACGGCGTTTTGCGCTTCCACAAACGCGACGAAATCGGCGAGCACCATGTAGTGATCGCCCCAGTCGACGAGCGTGTGGAAAATATCCGAGAAGCGCAGCGGGTCTTCCGGCGAAAAGAAACCCGTACGGATCTGGTCGAGCGCGGTGCGCAGTTCCGGGTTCTCTTCGTACAGCTGGCGCGGACGGTACCCTTTCGCGCGCAGATCGTCGACCTCGTCGGCGGTATGGCCGAAGATGAAGATATTCTCGCGGCCCACCGCATCGCAGATTTCGATGTTCGCGCCGTCCATCGTGCCGATGGTCAACGCCCCGTTCAACGCGAGCTTCATGTTGCCGGTGCCCGACGCTTCGGTGCCCGCCATCGAAATCTGCTCGGACAGATCGGCCGCCGGAATGATGAGTTCGGCCACGCTCACGCCGTAGTTCGGTACGAACACAACCTTCAGCCGGTCGCCGATCACGGGGTCGCTGTTCACCTTCGCGCCGACGTCGTTGATGAGCTTGATGATCGTCTTCGCCATCCGGTACGCGGACGCCGACTTGCCCGCGAACATCACGACGCGCGGCACCCAGTCGCGCTCCGGATGGGCGCGAATCTGGTTATAGCGGGTGATCACGTGCAGCACGTTCAGCAGCTGCCGCTTGTATTCGTGAATACGCTTGACCTGGAGATCGAACAGCGCCTCGGGATCGAACGACACACCGGTCGCCTGCGTCAGACGATGCACGAGGCGCAGCTTGTTCTGCCGCTTCGCCTCGTGGAACGCGGCGACAAACGCGTCGTCGTTGCGCAGTTCGCGCAGCTTCGCGAGCTCGAACAGATCGCGCCGCCAGTGCGTGCCGATCTGCCGGTCGATCAGCGACGACATCGACGGACTCGCCTGCGCGAGCCAGCGACGCGGCGTGATGCCATTCGTCACGTTCGTGAAGCGCCCGGGGAACATGCGCGCGAAGTCGGCGAAGATATGTCTCGTCATCAGCTGCGAGTGCAGCTTCGACACGCCGTTCACCTTCTGGCTCGCGACGATCGCGAGATGCGCCATGCGCACGCGCCGCTGGCCGTACTCGTCGACAAGCGAAATGCGCCGGATCATGTCGGCGTCGTGGCCCGACTTTTCGCTGACGTGCTTCAGAAATTCCGCGTTGATCTCGAAGATGATTTCCAGATGGCGCGGCAGCAGACGCGCGAGCATCTCGACATCCCACGTTTCGAGCGCCTCGGGCATCAGCGTGTGGTTCGTGTACGAGAACATCTGCTCGATGTGCTTCCACGCCTTGTCCCACGGCACG
>CALFSF010000523.1 GCA_937917025.1 uncultured Paraburkholderia sp. | reverse complement strand
ACATCAACGCGTCGTCGACGAGCAAGGGCGAATCGCTGCTCGACACGATCAACAACCTTTCCGCGATGCACGCCGACATGTTCGTCGTGCGTCATGCGTCGAGCGGCGCGCCGTACCTGATCGCCGAGCACTGCGCGCCGCACGTACACGTGATCAACGCCGGCGACGGACGCCATGCGCACCCGACGCAGGGTCTGCTCGACATGTACACGATCCGTCACTACAAGAAGGATTTCACGAACCTGCGCGTGGCGATCGTCGGTGACATCCTGCATTCGCGGGTCGCGCGCTCGGACATTCATGCGCTCACCACGCTCGGCGTGCCGGAAGTGCGCGCCATCGGTCCGCGCACGCTGCTGCCGGGCGGCCTGGAACAGATGGGCGTGCGCGTGTTCCACAACCTCGACGAAGGGCTGAAGGACGTCGACGTCATCATCATGCTGCGTCTGCAGAACGAGCGGATGAGCGGCGCGCTGCTGCCTTCGGCGCAGGAGTACTTCAAGAGCTGGGGTTTGACACCCGAGCGTCTCGCGCTCGCGAAGCCCGATGCGATCGTGATGCACCCGGGCCCGATGAACCGCGGCGTCGAAATCGATTCGCAGGTGGCGGATGGTCCGCAGTCGGTGATCCTGAATCAGGTGACGTTCGGTATCGCGGTGCGCATGGCGGTGATGGGCATTGTTGCCGGCAATCACGATTGAAGTCCGAAGACCGGATATCTTGCGCGAACACGCGACACGCAACGCAGAATAAAGGCAGCAAATGAAGATTCATATCCAGGGTGGCACGCTGATCGATCCGGTGGCGGGCACCGAACAGCAGCAGGACGTCTACATCGAGGGCGGCAAGATCGTCGCGCTGGGCAACGCGCCCGCGAATTTTCGTGCGACGAAGACGATCGACGCCAAAGGGCTGTCGATCGCGCCGGGTCTGGTCGATCTGTCGGCGCGTCTGCGCGAGCCGGGGTTCGAGCACAAGGCGACGCTCGAATCCGAAATGGCGGCGGCGCTCGCGGGCGGCGTGACGAGCCTCGTGTGTCCGCCCGATACCGATCCGACGCTCGACGAACCGGGCCTCGTCGAGATGCTCAAGTTCCGCGCGCTGAAGCTCAACCAGGCGCATGTGTATCCGCTCGGTGCGCTGACCGTCGGCCTGAAGGGCACGACGATCACCGAAATGGTCGAGCTGACGGAAGCCGGCTGCATCGGCTTTTCGCAGGCCGACGTGCCGGTGGTCGACACGCAGATTCTGCTGCGCGCGCTGCAATACGCGAGCACGTATGGCTACACCGTGTGGCTGCGTCCGCAGGATGCGTATCTCGCGAAGGGCGGCGTGGCGGCGAGCGGCGCGCTGGCTTCGCGGCTTGGCTTGTCGGGCGTGCCGGTTTCCGCCGAGACGATCGCGCTGCACACGATTTTCGAACTCGTCCGCGTGACGGGTGCGCGCGTGCATCTTTCGCATGTGTCGTCGGCGGCGGGCGTCGCGCTCATGCGCGCGGCGAAAGCAGAAGGGCTTCCGGTGACGTGCGACGTGACCGTGAACCACGTGCATCTGATCGACGTCGATATCGGCTACTTCGATGCGCAGTACCGGCTCGATCCGCCGCTGCGCCAGCAGCGCGATCGCGAAGCGATCCGCGCGGGCCTCGTCGACGGCACGATCGACGCGATCTGCTCCGACCACACACCCGTCGACGACGACGAAAAACTGCTGCCGTTCGCCGAAGCGACGCCGGGCGCGACCGGGCTCGAACTCTTTCTGTCGCTGACGGTGAAGTGGGCGAGCGAAGCGAACGTGCCGCTCGCGAAGGCGTTGAACCGCATTACGTCGTCGCCGGCTGACGTGCTGAAGCTGCCCGCCGGGCGCGTCGCCGTGGGTGCCGTGGCCGATCTGTGCGTGTTCGATGCGAACGGGCACTGGCGCGTCGAGCCGCGTGCGCTGAAGAGCCAGGGGCACAACACGCCGTTCCTCGGCTACGAACTGCCGGCGCGCGTGCGGGCGACGATCGTCGCGGGTCATCTGGCGTTCGAGCAGCGTTGATGCGTGGTTAACAGACATCGATACAGGAACGGAAAGCGTCGAACATGAAGCTCGCGTTTCGCAAGGCACAACTGGTTGCGCATCTGTTGCACGGCATGTGGACGGTCGCGACGCGTTTTCCGCGCGCATCCGCCGGTGAGCGGCTCGAACTCAACCGCGCGTGGTCACTGAAGATGCTGCGGCTGTGCGGCATGCGCCTCGTCGTGCATAACGACGAGGCGCGGCTCGATGCGGGCGCGCTTGTCGTGGCGAACCACGTTTCGTGGATCGATATCTACGTGATCAATGCATGGCGACCGACGCCGTTCGTGTCGAAGGCCGAGATTCGCAACTGGCCGGTGGTGGGGTGGCTGGCCGAGCAGCTTGGGACGGTGTTCATCCAGCGCGAGAAGCGCAGCGACGCGAAGCGGATCGTGCACGAACTGGCCAGCCGGCTGGGCGCGGGTGAGCTGATCTGCGTGTTCCCCGAGGGCACGACGTCCGATGGTCTCGCGCTGCTGCCGTTTCATGCGAACCTGTTTCAGGCGGCGGTGTCGGCTTCCTGCCCGGTGCAGCCGGTGTGCATCCTGTATGAGGATGCGCAGGGGCGGCAGTCGACGGCGCCTGCTTATATCGACGATCTCACGCTCAGGGATTCGTTGAATGCGGTGCTGAAAGGGGGGCCGCTGACCGCGCATGTTTATGTTGGCGCCCCGCTGGCTTCGGGTGATGACCGGCGTTTGCTGGCGGCGGAGGCGCAGGCGGTGGTGGGGCGGGCGTTGCGGGGGATGCAGGGTGGTGGCAAAGCCCTTGCTGACGAGATTCCCGGGCCCTGCGAGACAACTACGGAGGCCGTCGACGTCGCCTTGACTCCAGCCGTGGACGTCGACGGCACGCGAACCCGCTAACCTAGTTACCCGTTGCGCGACACGCCGCGCAATCCACCTGCGTGACGACGCGGCCAGCCGGATCATCCGTCAGCCGGATCGCGGAGAGCTGATTGCCCCAGACGCAGCCCGAGTCGAGCCCGA
>CALFSF010000522.1 GCA_937917025.1 uncultured Paraburkholderia sp. | reverse complement strand
GTCCAGCGCGATATGCAGCACGCCGTCCTTCATCGACGTCAGTTCGGTATACGGTGGAATGCCCATCCGAAGATCCGCAAAGCTGATCTTCACCACCAGCACGAACGGCACGAGGAAAAACAGCAGCAGCCACAGGAACGGCCCGGCCACGACCGCGGTGCGCCCGGTCAGGCCAAAGCGGCGCACGGGCCACGATGCGAACGAACTCATCGACCGCTTCATGACGTCAGCACCACACCAGCCGACGCGCTCCAGCGCACGTAAATCTCGTCGCCCCACGTCGGCGTCTCGATCTCGGAGATCGCGAGGCTCGACACGTTCGCGATCACGGTCTTGCCGCCGTCGAGTTTGACGTGATACAGCGAATAGCCGCCCATGTACGCAATATTCGTGATGACGCCCTTGCCCCAGTTGTACGCGCCTTCAGGCGGCTTGCGCGTAAGCGCGATGCGCTCGGGCCGCACGGAAATGGTCACCGGCATCCCGAGCGGACCGGTAATGCCATGGTTCACGTACATACGGCACGGCAGGTCCGGCGTTTCGATGAACACGTGATCCGGCTCGTCCTCGACGACGTTGCCGTCGAACAGGTTCGTCGAGCCGATGAATTCCGCCGAGAACCGGCTGTTCGGATATTCGTAGACTTCATGCGGCGTGCCGAGCTGCACGATCTCGCCTTCGCTCATCACGGCGAGACGCCCCGCCATCGTCATCGCTTCTTCCTGATCGTGCGTCACCATGATGCACGTCACGCCGACGGTGTCGAGAATGTTGACGAGTTCGATCTGCGTACGCTGACGAATCTGCTTGTCGAGCGCCGACATCGGTTCGTCGAGCAGCAGGAGCTTCGGGCGTTTGACGAGGCTGCGCGCGAGCGCGACGCGCTGTTGCTGGCCGCCCGACAGCTGATGCGGCTTGCGCTTCGCGAAGCGCCCCATCTGCACGAGTTCCAGCGCGCTCTGCACCCGGTCGCGCAGTTCGGCCTTCGGCACGCCTTCCTGCTTCAGGCCAAACGCGACGTTCGATTCGACGCTCATGTGCGGAAAGAGCGCGTACGACTGGAACATCATGTTCACCGGCCTCCGATACGGCGGCATCTGCGCGAGGTCTTCGCCGTCGATCAGGATCCTGCCCGACGTCACGGTTTCCAGGCCCGCCAGCATGCGCAGCAGCGTCGACTTTCCACAGCCGGAACTGCCGAGCAACGCAAACAGCTCGCCTTTTTCGACGTTCAGATTCACACCCTTGACCGCGACGGTTTCGCCGAACTTCTTGACGACGTCGACGATCTGCACGAAGTTTTCCGCCGCTTCGCCTGCGACGAAGGTATTGCCCGGAGGCAGCGTGCCGGCCCCCGCCGGCGCGCCTGACTGGTCACTCATGATCTGCTGCTTCGCTCCTGCGTTTGACGAACAAAGCCCCCGGTGAACACCGGGGGCTTCTTGATGATGCGCTATCGCGTGCGCCTGCGTTTGCCTGTCGGCATCAGCGGCCGGACTTGAATTCGGTCCACAGCCGCGTCTGCAGACGCTGGATTTCCGGCGGCAGCGGCTTCAACAGGAACAGCGTCTTGATGACGTCGGGCGGCGGATACACGGCGGGATCGTTCGCGACGTCCTTGTCCACGTACTTGCGCGACTCGATGTTCGCGTTGGGGTAGTAGACCTCGTTCGTGATTTCGGCATGAACCTGCGGCGTCTCGATGTAATTGATCCATTCGAGCGCGGCTTCCTTGTTCTTCGCGTCCTTCGGAATCACCATCACGTCGAACCACACGGGCGCACCGCCCTTCGGAATGTAATACTCGATCTTGTAGGGCTTCTTCGCTTCGATGGCGCGATGCTTGGCAATGACCACGTCGCCCGAGAAACCGTACGCGAAGCACACGTCGCCGCCCACCAGGTCGTTGATATAACCCGACGAGTTGAACTGCGTGATGTACGGACGGATCTTCTTCATCATCGCGAGCGCGGCGCGGTAGTCGTCCGGGTTCGTACTCACCGGGTCCTTGCCGATGTAATGCAGCGCGGCGGCGAACATCTGGTCGGGCGCGTCGAGCACCGAGACGCCGCATGCTTTCAGCTTCGAAATGTTCTCCGGCTTGAAGAGCACGTCCCAGCTGTCGAGCGGCACGGACCTGCCGAGAATCTGCTGGACCTTCGTGACGTTGTAGGCGAGCCCCGTCGTGCCGTATGCCCAGGGCACCGCGTACTTGTTGCCCGGGTCGGCGCCGGCGACGAGCGCCATCAGCGCGGGATCGAGATACTTGAGGTTGGGGAGCTTCGATTTGTCGAGCGGCGCGAAAATGCCCGCGGCGATCTGCTTGCCAGCGTAGTTGCTGGTCGGCACGACGATGTCATAGCCCGAATTGCCCGTGAGGAGCTTGGCCTGAAGCGTGTCGTCGCTGTCGTAGTTGTCGTACCTGACCTTGATGCCGGTCTGCTTCGTGAAGTTCGGGATCGTATCCTTGGCAATGTAATCCGACCAGTTATACACGTTCAACTGCGTATCTTTCGCCGCCGCCGCGACCCACGGCGCCGCACACAGCACAAGCGCCGCCAGCCGGCCCATTACCCGTCTATTCATCCTGTTCTCCGATCCTGACCGGCTCTGTCCGGCCGTAGCCCCGCTCACGCCGCTCACACCGCGATGCGTCGCGTGCGGCTCCCCTGAAAAACCCCAAAAACTACCACTAAATACTGCACGCTCCAAAAAAAACGGCTCGCTGTCGCGCAAAGGGTACAGCCAGAAAACCGCCCTGCAATCCACGGGCCCTCGCGGCGGCGATGCCGGCATTGCAAAATTGGGCGCAATTTTATCGGGTTATCGGCGCATGTCCACTCGAAAAAACTGCTCGCCCGTGTTTTGACGAAGGGCGCTCATTGCAGACGACGACGGCCCGCGCACTGGCGGCAAAGCACGCAAGGCGATTGACAGGAAAGGCCAGTCCGCGCTGTCCGCCGGCATAAGACGGCGTATTCGCTTCGCGCGAGTTTATCCGGCTGCGGTGCGGGCCGCCCTCGCCCCAGGCGGTACGATAGCTCCAGGCACGGTGTTTGCGCCCTCTTCGCCCTTTACCTGCCCATCACGTGCGATGGATGCGTCGTTTGCCTGTCCTGCCGGTGGCAAGGTACGTGTGCACCCGCCTTTGATTTGCCCGATGATCGCGATGAACTCAAATCCGTTCGCCACGCGTTACCGCCGACGCCGCCCGCGCACCACCGCCGGCGGCGAACCGCGACGCCCCGCGCCCGGACGGCCCGCGCACTGGTCCGTGTTCGTGGGTCCCGGCGCGCTGATCGCGGTCGGCTACATGGATCCCGGTAACTGGGCGACAGCGCTCGCTGGCGGCGCAAGCTTCGGCTACCGGTTGCTCAGCGTCGTGCTCATCGCGAGCCTGATGGCGATGTTGCTGCAATGGGTTTCGTCGCGGCTCGGCGTCGTCACGGGACGCGACCTCGCGCAGCTGTGCCGCGAGCACTACAGCCGGCGCGTCACCTGCTTCCTGTGGCTCACGAGCGAGGTCGCCATCATCGCCTGCGACGTCGCGGAGGTCGTCGGCAGTGCGGTCGCGCTGCAATTGCTGCTCGGCGTGTCGCTGACGGTCGGCGTGCTGCTCTCCGCCGTCGGCACGCTGGCGATGCTCGCGCTTCAGCGACGCGGGCGGCGCACGCTCGAAGCGAGCATCGTCGCGCTGATCGTGTTCGTGGGATTGTGCTTCGTCGTCGAGCTGGCGCTCGCGCGGCCCGACTGGCATGCGGCGCTCGCCGGCGTCGCGCCGGGTGCCGACCTGCTGCGCAACGCCGGCATGGTGTGGCTCGCGGCCGGCATTCTCGGCGCGACGGTGATGCCGCATAACCTGTATCTGCACTCGGCGCTCGTCAGGCACTACGCGCCCGACCACGACGACGCAGCGATCGCGAACGCGTTACGCGGCGTCAATTACGACACGTTCGGCTCGCTGTCGTTTGCGTTCGTCATCAACGCGGCGCTCCTGATCCTGGCGGCGGCCGTGTTTTACGCGAGCGGTCATCGCGACGTCACCGACCTCGCTGATGCCCATCGTCTGATCGCGCCGATCGTCGGCTCGCACTGGGCCGCCATCCTGTTCGCGGCGGCCCTGCTCGCCTGCGGCCTGAGCGCAACCGTGACGGGCACGCTCGCCGGCCAGGCGGTCATGGAAGGTTTCCTTGCGCTGCACCTGCCGCGCTGGCAACGCGCGCTCCTGACGCGCTCGCTCGCGATGGGGCCGGCGCTTCTCGCCGTCTCGATGTTCGGGCAACACGGTTCCAACCAGTTGCTCGTTGCAAGCCAGGTGGTGCTCAGCCTGCAATTGCCGCTCGCGGTGGTGCCGTTGATCCGTTTCGCATCGAGCCGGCCGCTGATGGGCCACTGGCGCGTGCACGGCGTGCCGCTCGTGGTGGCGTGGCTGTCGGCGGCGGCCATTCTGACGCTCAACGGCGCGCTGCTGTGGCAACTCGTACCGGCGATCTGACGCGATCCGGACCGCCGTCAGATACGTTGGGATGTCTTCGTCTGCCTTACCGTTTATTAAGCTGTCTTTTACAATGCGGACACACTTTGCCTGACACGCCTGAAAACCGGCGTGGTGTGACCGTGTCGTGTGTCTGTGTCTCGTGGCTCCGTATCAACGCTCCTTATCCCGGCCTTTTATCTGGACGACCGCCCATGCGCCTCGATGCCCCGCCTGTCTGTCACGCTTCTCTGCCCGCCGCGTTTGCCGACGATGCGCGGCCGCTGCCGCGCTCCAGTCCGCGTCTGTTCGCGGTCCGCCGTACCGCCCTTCGGCTCCCGGCTTCACGGACGGCGTGGCTGGCGCTCCTTGCGGTCGCGGGTCAGGCGCACGCGACCGTCGCGATGCTGCAGCCGCCGCGTGAGGCGGCGATACGCGATCCGTTGCGGATCACGCTCCTCTATTCCGACGACGACGCGACGCCGCTCACCATCACGGTGCCGCCGACCCTCCGCGTCACGCTGACGAATGGCGACCTCGCGCCGCAGCCGGTCGAGCTCGTGCGCGATCCCGGTGTGCAGGACACGTTGAAGCTGCGGCCCGGCCAGTATCGCAAGGTGACGTTTTCGGCGCCGTGGCCGAAATCGGCGCGCGGCGTGATGCGAATCGATCCGGTCGGGTTCGACGCATCGCCGGCGCTCGTCGCCATCAATCGCGGTGCGGATCAGGAGGCGATCGCGTCGGCCGAACGCAGCGAAGCGCAGGCGACGACGCCCGCCCAGGTCGCGGCGGCGTCTTCAGCAGTCAACGCGCCCGAGGACGCGATCGACGCGCCGCTCGATTCGCTCGCCACGACAGGCCACAGCGCGCTCGCGCGGCTCTCGTATTTCGAGCCGATGTATATCGGTTTCGGCAAGAACGGCGATGCGTCGGCGCGCTTCCAGCTGAGTTTCAAGTACCGCATCATGATGCCCGACGACCTGCGCTCGAAGGCCTTTCTCG
>CALFSF010000521.1 GCA_937917025.1 uncultured Paraburkholderia sp. | reverse complement strand
CGACGCCGGCAATTTCGACTATCTGTGCGGCGTCGAAGTCGCGGATTTTTCAGCGCTGCCCGCCGATATGGCGCGCGTGCGGATCGGCGAACAGCGTTACGCGATATTCGAACATCGCGACCACATCTCGGCGATTCGCCGCACGTGGAACACGATCTGGAACAAGTGGTTGCCGGAGTCCGGACACGAAATCGCCGATGCACCCGTGTTTGAACGCTATGGCGAACAGTTCAGTCCGACAACGGGCATGGGCGGCGTCGAACTCTGGATTCCGCTGAAGTCATGATACGGGGCCGATAAAGGAGGCATGTCGTGGTGGCGCGCGAATCACCAGCTGACATGTCGTATTGCTACGATTTGCGCGCTTGCAACGGTCAGTTCACGGCTCACCGCGACCGGCGGGCACCCCTCTAAATCTTGTAGGGAACCCGTACGCCCGGTTCATCCGCAGGAAAATCTTTCGTATTGCGAGAAACGAGCAACAGCGAATTGACTTGTGCGGATGCCCAAACAATCGCGTCAGGCAGACGAATCCGCCTCTGCTTGCGAATCTCGACCGCGCGATTTGCAATAGCGCTGTCTAATGCGATGACGTCAAATGAACCAAGCCATGCGCGAATCGCCGCCTCATCCTCCGCCGTTACACCAACGAGAACTTCCATCCAGGTGATGGTGCTGATCGCCCGATATTCGTACCGCGCCAGCTCCTTCTTCGCTGCGCCAACACCGCCGAGATAGTCGATCAAAATATTCGTGTCAAAAAGCGCTCTTACCATTCCGAACGAAGCTCCTGCTGATATTCAAGGCCATCTATTTTCCTGCTCTTCCACAGTCCGAAAACATCAGCCCCGAGCGCTCGCTTGTGTTGCGCGATATACGCCTCAATCGCGTCACGGATGACAGCAGCGCGGGGGCGTTGCTCCGCCTCCACGAGTACCGCCAACTCTTCGACCTGCGCATCGGGCAAATCAACCAGAATTCGACCCATTACCGCCTCCGTTTCATGATATATATATCGTATATCATGAAGTACCGCTACGCAAGCGGATACGTGGTTTCATGTCGTTACCCGTGACGATAGCGTTCGCGGCGCTTTGCGTTAGTCGAACCTGATGACGAAAACATCATCGGCATCCAGTATTAGTTCCCGTGCAGCGTTGGTCAGCTTGCGGTCGCCCATAACTGATCGGAAGAAATGCGCGTGCGCATTAGCGGCCCTCGAATGCTGCGATCACATTCATCGGGCAGCGGCAAATCGAAGTCTTCCGCGATGCGAACCTTGCTTTTTAAGCCACCAAACCGGCGCCTCACTCTGGCACGCTCAATCGGCATAGTCGCGCTGCGGATTTGCCTGCCTTCGCAATCACAATTTCTTCGTCGCCGGCTGCGACGTCGAACCCCGAGCACCGCCAGCCCCTACGAAACTGCTTGCGCGACCTCACGCATCAGCGTTGCCACCAGTTCGGCGGCTGGCATCGCACGCGAGAGCCGCACCGCCTGTCCCGCCCAATGCGGGGCGTAATCGTGATTGCCCTGCGCTTTGGCTGCGGCGTGCAGCGCCTTGCCGGCATCGTAGGCAATCGGATAATCCGGAAACGGCGGGCGTTCCGGCGCGCGCCCCAGTTCCGCGAGACGATTGTCGATACCGCGCGCGGGCCGGCCCGAAATCGACGTGATCAACGTGGTCCGCGCCGCAGGATTCGCGATGTTCGCGCGGTAGGCCGCATCGGCAGCCGATTCCGGTGATGCGACAAAGGCCGTGCCGAGCTGCGCCGCCTGCGCGCCGAGCGCGAGCACGGCCGCGATGCCCGCGCCGTCCATGATGCCGCCTGCCGCGATCACGGGCAGATGCGTATGCCTGACCAGAACGCGCACCAGCGCGAGCGTGCCGAGCCCTTCGTCGGGCTGTCGCGGATCGAACACGCCACGATGGCCGCCGGCCTCGATACCTTGCGCCACGATCGCGTCGATGCCGGCGCGTTCGATCTGCATCGCTTCGTCGAGGCTCGTCGCGCTCGCCAGCAGGACGATGCCCGCATCGTGCAGGCCCTTGACGATGTGCGGCTCCGGCAAGCCAAAGTGGAAACTCACGACAGCCGGCCGCTCCTCGACGAGCATCGCCAGCATCGCGTCGTCGTCGGCCGCGCTCTTGTAGATCTCGCGCAGCGCCGTGGGCGGCTCAGCGCCAAAGCGCGCGAACTCCGGCGCCAGATACGCGAGCCAGCGCGCCTCGCGCTGCGCGTCCGCGGTCGCGGGGGCATGCACGAACAGATTGACGTTGAACGGCTTGCTGGTCAGCGCGCGCGTTTCGAGAATCATCGCGCGCGCGCCTTCGACCGTTGTCGCGCCCATACCCAGCGAGCCGAGCCCGCCCGCGTTCGATACCGCAGCGGCCAGTGCCGGCGTGCTGGTGCCCGCCATCGGCGCCTGGATCACCGGCACGCTGATACCGAGTCGGGTCAGCAGCGGTGTGGAAGGGTTGGACAGATTCATGATCGGCTCCTTTGACTGGCTCGCATTATCCCAGCATCAGCGCGCAGCGGCTTTCTGCCGGGCGCGCACCACCACCGCGATCAGTTCGGCCTTCCGCGCCTCGGCGACGCCTTCGCGCGTCAGGCCTCCTGAACAATCGTTCCTTGATGGAAGACGATCTTCCAGTCCGATCCGGCGCGCTGCCAGATCGTCGAGCGGCGCGTTTCCCGCGCGCCCTGGCGCAGCGAATAGGTCAGCAGATAGAGGTCGTCGGCGAGACGCTGGCAATGGAAATCGCAGCTTTCCCAGTCGTCGTCGAGCGGAGGCGACGCGTAGCGGCGTTCAAGCTCGTCCAGCACGAACGCGCGGCTGTAGCGCCGCCCGGACGCGCCGGTTTCCCAGAAGCCGCCGGCCAGCATCCGGTCGAAATCCGCCCGTGTCGTTCCCCACTCCGGACGATGGAAGACCGGTTCACGGCTCGCCAGTTCGTCACGGATCGCGACGAGGTCCGGGTCGGTGGTGCGGGCGGGTTCGCAGGAAGCGCGCGTCATGGCTGTAACTCCGGCAGCGGTCTTCCAGAGTATGTCACGGTACGGCGGATGCGCGCAGCGCGGTGACCGGTACGGTCAGGGGCGGCGCCCGTTCAGTCGCGCCTGCGCATTTGCGCCGCGCGTTCCAGCAGCAATTCGCGCTCGCGCGCGTTGCGTGTCATCGCGGCGGCGCGTTCGAACTCGGCGCGCGCCTCATCCTCGCGGCCCAGCTTTGCCAGCAGATCGCCGCGCACGCTCGGCAACCAGTGGTAGTTCGCAAGCGCCCCGTCTTCGCCTAGCGCATCGACGAGCGGCAGCGCCTGCTGCGGACCGAACGCCATGCCGAGCGCGACCGCGCGGTTCAACTCGACCACGGGCGTCGGCGCGACCTCCGCGAGCATGTCGTACAGCGCGACGATCTGCTTCCAGTCGGTTTCGGCCGCTGTCCGGGCGCGGGCGTGGCACGCGGCGAGCGCGGCCTGCAACGTGTAAGGCCCGCGCTCGCCACCGAGCGACAGCGCCCGCTCGAGCGCCGCCAGCCCGCGACGGATCAGCAGCGGATCCCAGCGGCTGCGGTCCTGATCGGGCAGCAGCACAGGGCGGCCCGCTGCATCCGTGCGCGCATGCGTGCGCGACGCCTGAATCTCCATCAGCGCGACGAGGCCATGCACCTCGCTCTCGTCGGGCGTCAGGCCTTCGAGCACACGGCCAAGCCGCAGCGCTTCGTCGATCAGCGCCGGGCGCGTCCAGTGATCGCCGGCGGTCGCCGAATAGCCTTCGTTGAAGATCAGGTAGATCACTTCGAGCACGGAGCCGAGCCGCGCGGCACGCGCGTCGGCCTGCGGCACTTCGAACGGCACATGCGCCGCCGCGAGCGTGCGCTTCGCGCGCACGATCCGCTGCGCGATCGTCGGCTCCGGCACGAGAAAGCCGCGCGCGATTTCATCGGTCGTCAGGCCGCCGAGCAGACGCAGCGTCAGCGCCACGCGCGCCTCGGTCGAAAGCACCGGATGGCACGCGGTGAAAACAAGCCGCAGCAGGTCGTCGCCGATGTCGTCTGCGCGCGCGGCATCGAGCCCGTCGACGAAATCCGGCACGATGTGCGTCTCGAGCGCGTCCATCTCGCGCCCGAGTTCTTCGTGCTTGCGTGCGTGCAGCGCCTGCTGGCGAAGCCAGTCGAGCGCGCGGTTTTTCGCAGTCGCCATCAGCCAGGCTCCCGGGTTCGCCGGCACGCCCGCCTCGGGCCAGTGTTCGAGCGCGGCGATGAGCGCGTCCTGCGCGAGCTCTTCGGCGCGGCCCACGTCGCGCACCATCCGCGCGATGTGAGCGATGACCTTGGCGGATTCGATCCGCCAGACTGCCTCGATGGCCCGATGCGTGTCGGTCGGCGTCACAGCCGGCCTCAGCGCGCGCCCGCCGCGTTCGGGTCCATGTACGCCAGCTCCCAGATGTGGCCGTCGAGATCCTCGAAGCCGTGGCCGTACATGAAGCCGTGCTCCAGCGGCGCACGCGGCGCGGTGCCGCCCGCCGCCACGGCTTTCGCGACGAGCGCGTCGACTTCCGCGCGGCTTTCGCACGACAGGCATAGCAGGCATTCGGTTGTCGTTTTCGCGTCGGCGATGGGTTTGCCCGTGAAGCCCCTGAAGAACGGCTTGACGAGCAGCATCGTATAGATGTTCTCGCCGATTTCGAGGCAAGCCCCCGAATCGTTCGTGAACTGCGGATTGAAGCTCAAGCCCAGCGCCCTGAAAAACGCGATCGACTTCTGCAGGTCGTCGACGGGCAGATTCACATAGATCTGTTTGTGCATGATCGGTCTCTTCGAATTGAGTGTTCTGGGTACGCCGTTACCGGCTTGCGGCCTGCGATTTGCGGGTGCGTGCGAGCAGGCCGTCCGGTTCGAAATCTTCCGGCTCGTAAAGCTCGCGCACCTCGATCTCGCCGTCGGCGTTTTCGCCGAACGGCGCGGGGAACCGGCGCGCCCATTCGATCGCTTCGTCGCGCGAGCGCACCTGAATGAGCGTGTAGCCGGCGATCAGTTCCTTCGTTTCCGCGAAC
>CALFSF010000520.1 GCA_937917025.1 uncultured Paraburkholderia sp. | reverse complement strand
CGGCCGCCGCCGCACGTTCCGCGTGGCGGATGCTCGCGACATCGGCGAAGACCAGCGCGCCGGCATCATGCAGCGGCGCCAGCACCGGGGCCGGCGAGCCGACGCTGGTGATAACGATCTCGGGCGCGTGACGCAGCAGCACCTGCAGGTCCTGCTCCAGCCGTGCATTGGAGCGATGCACGATCAGGTTCGGGCAGATCGGCGCGGCGGCACGTCCGGTGTCATCGGCGGCGCGGCGCAGTTGCGCGCGCATGTCGCCGAGCCAGGCATCGAGCTGTTCGGGGCTGCGGCAATTCACGGTCGGAAACGAGCCGATCACGCCGTTGCGGCAGGCCGCGACCACGAGATCGACGCCCGAGACGAGAAACATCGGCGCCGCGATCAGCGGGAGCGTGAGGCGATCGCGAAAGCGCGCCAGCGGTTCGGAGGTCGGCAAAATCCTGAGTCCCGGCTTGAGTACGCATTGCCGTGTGTTAGCGTTCCCAAAACATTGGCACGAACCGATGCCGATGACAAAGCTGGCGGGAGGACACCATGGGCGATCCGCTCTATACGTTTCCGGCGGTCTGCGAGCAGACGTTGCGGGCGCTGGCGCGTTATCCGACGCGGATCGCTTTCAGTTGGCCCGGCGGCTCCATCACCTACCAGGGCGCGACCGACCTGATCGGACGAATCCAGAGCGTGTTCGTGCGGCTCGGCCTGCAGCCGGGCACCCGTGTCGCCTTCCTGACCGCCAATCGCGCCGACACCTGGTGCGCGGGCGTCGCCGCGCAACTCTCGCGCCTTGCGATCACATGGCTGCACCCGCTGGGATCGCTCGACGATCAACTGTTCCAGATCGAGGACTCCGAGGCGCAGATGCTGGTCGTCGATGCCGCGACTTTCCGCGACCGCGGCGGCGAGCTGGCGGCACGGGCCTCAGGCCTGAAGGCGGTCTTCACGCTCGGCGCCGCCGGCTACGGCGCCGATCTCCTGCAGGCGGTCGAGGGCGCAGGCAACGCCACGCCACGATGCCTTGCAGGTCCCGACGACATCGCAACCCTGAACTACACTGGCGGCACCACCGGCAAGTCGAAGGGCGCGCTGCGCACTCACCGCGAATACGGCGGCTTCGCCAACGCCATCCTGGCCGATTTCGAAATTCCGGAGACGCCAAGCTATCTCACGGTCGCGCCGATCAGCCACGTCGCCGGCACCAAGGTGCTGCCGACCCTGATGCGCGGCGGCACCGTTCACATGCTGAAGGGGTTCGATCCGGAGGCCGTGCTCAGCACCATCCAGCGCGAGCGCATCAACTTCACGCTGTTCGTGCCCACCATGATCTATGTTCTGCTGGATCATCCGAGCTTGCCGAAGACCGATATGTCCTCACTCGAACTGCTGTTGTACGGCGCCTCGCCGATGTCGCCGAGCCGGCTGGTCGAAGGCATCGAACGGATCGGGCCGGTATTCTCGCAGCTCTACGGGCAGACCGAATGCTACCCGGCGTCGGTGCTGCGCAAAGCGGATCACGATCCAAAAAATCCCGAACTGTTTCTGTCCTGCGGTTTTCCGATCGCCGCCTGTCAGATGAAAGTTCTCGACGACGACGATCAGGAAGTCGCCACCGGCGAGTCTGGCGAAATCTGCATCCGCGCCACGCATGTGATGGCGGAATACTGGAAGCGGCCGGAGCAGACCGCGGAAACGCTGAAGAACGGCTGGCTGCACACCGGCGACATCGCGAAAGCCGACGAGCGCGGCTATATGTACATCCTCGACCGCAAGAAGGACATGATCGTATCCGGCGGCTTCAACATTTTTCCACGCGAGGTCGAGGACGTGTTGTCGACCCACACCGATGTCGCGATGGTTGCGGTCGTCGGCGTGCCCGACGATAAATGGGGCGAGGCCGTCACCGCGATCGTGGTGGCACGCGCCGGTACCCAACCGAACGAACAGACGCTGATCGAACTGGTCAAGCAGCGCAAGGGATCGGCGCACGCGCCGAAGCACATCAAGTTCGTAAAGGAATTGCCGATGACCGGCGTCGGCAAGGTCGACAAGAAGGCACTGCGCGCCAGTTTCTGGGCCGGGCGCGAACGGATGGTGGGTTAGGCAAATCCGAAACTCAGCCGAGCCGGTTGGGCCACGTTGCAAGCGCGGCGCGGAATTCCGTCGGCCCGGGTTGCTCCTCGAAACATATGGCATCCTTCGCGGGCTGCAC
>CALFSF010000519.1 GCA_937917025.1 uncultured Paraburkholderia sp. | reverse complement strand
TGATATTCCAGAAATCGTGGCCTGTGATCGCCGTCGCGACGGTGTACAGCGCCATGATGATGCCAAGCGGCCGGATCTTGAAACCGAGGACGAGCAAGAGGCCACCGAGCGTTTCGACGGCCACCGCGCTCGGCGCAGCGATCTGCACGAACGGCACGCCCTTCGACTGAAGGTATCCGACGAAGCCTGCGTAACCGGTCAGCTTCATGACGCCCGACCACAGAAACAGCACAGCGAGGGCGATACGTGCGATGAAGATTACGCCGGAATCGACGGGACGCATCATGAGAGGGCTCCTGTGAAGAATATGCAGAAGACCGGGCGAAAGCGCGACAGTTCCCGGACGTTGATCGTCAGAATATGTGTATTGGCGCGGTTTTCCAAGGGAAAAGACGTGCGTTGACGTTACGTCCGGCGCGCGAACCTGCTCACGGTGCGTTTCATCGGGGGACTTCCTTCGGGGCGTCCGGTGCGAGGAGCACGCCCTTCTTGAAGACGAAGCAGCCATAGCCGCGCGCTTCGCCCGTCACGATCACGCAATACGCGTTGCGCGCACGTTCGTAGAATGCAAACCGGTCGAGCGAGGCAAGCGGAACGGCGCGCCCTTCGGCGGCATCGATTTCAGCCTGCACTTCGCGCTGCACGACGGGAATCGTGTCCGGCTCGCCGACCACTTCCATGCGCAGCGCGGGATCGTCGACGAATGTATCGAGTGGCATCACGGAAAGTACCGCACGCACCGCACGCGCCGAGTCGACGCCATCGAGACGCAGCAACGCGCCGCGTACCGTTGCGCGAGCAATCGAGTCGGACGGGAAATTCGCATCGCAGATGACCAGCTCATCGCCGTGCCCCATCGCGCGCAGCGCATGCAGAATGTCAGCGTTCAGCAGCGGGTCCAGATTCTTCAGCACATCGTCTCCTTCGTGTAGTTAGCGCGACGGGCGCCTTCGCATGCGGCCGGCCGGCGACGCCGCGCGCCGGATCATAGCGCGCGGCGCACGGCGAAGCCCCGTCCCGCATGGTAACGACACCCGGCCGATCGTGCTGGCGCGCATATATTGGACACGCGGCCGCCGCGCCGTCTTGCGGAGCCGACCCGGACCGGCGCCGGCCGTTACGCGCCGCCCGGCACCTGGTCGAGGAACCCCGTGACGGCGCGCAGCCGCCCACCCGCCTCGACGACGCCAAAATCCGAGCCCTTCACGATCGGTGTGCCATCGGGCGTTTCGAGCCGCCACGAGAAGCGCACGTTGTTCGCGAAGCCGTCGACATCGGACGCGCGACGAAACGTGTGCCCCGGAAAACGCTCGTGCACCGCGCGAATCATCGCATCGATACCATCGTGGCCGTTACCGGCAAGCAGCGGGTCGACGTACGCGCAGTCGTCGGTCCACGTTGCGGCGATCAGCTCGCGGCGACGTGCGGCATCGGTTTCGTTCCAGGCGTCGAAGTACTGGTCGATCAGTTGGGTATGTGTGCTCATGTCGGACTCCTTCAGCAGGTTTGCAGGAAAAGGGCATCAGCGCCGCGCAACCGTACAGCGATATGCATGGCAGGCCCGGACTGAAGATTCGGCGATGTGGGGCAGCAGGTCGATTACGCGGGAGGTAATGGAATCGCGACCTCGATTGGCTATCATCGACAGCATGAACACACTTTCAGCTTTCGAGACCGGCTTCCCGGCCACAGCGCAAAACGGCGGGCAGGCCGCCGCACCGGCAACCCGTCGCAGCGTGGGCGAACTGCTGCGCGAATGGCGCCAGCGGCGGCGCATGAGTCAGTTGCTGCTCGCGACCGAGGCGGATATCTCGACACGGCATCTGAGCTTCGTCGAGTCGGGGCGCGCGGCGCCGAGCCGCGAAATGGTGATGCATCTCGCCGAGCGCCTCGACGTGCCGCTGCGCGAGCGCAACACGCTGCTCGTCGCGGCGGGCTACGCGCCGCTTTTTCGCGAACGCCCGCTGACCGATCCGCAGCTTGCGGCGGCGCGCGAGGCGGTCGATCTCGTCCTGAAGGGCCATGAACCTTACCCGGCGCTCGCCGTCGATCGGCACTGGACGATCGTCGCCGCCAACAGTGCGCTCGCGGTGCTGGCGGGCAATGCGAGTCCGGCGCTGCTCGAAGGGCCGGTCAACGCGTTGCGGCTGAGTCTGCATCCGGACGGACTGGCCGCGTCGATCGTCAACTGGCATGCATGGCGCGCACATGTGCTCGCGCGGCTGCAACGCCAGATCGACGTCAGCGGCGACGCCGCGCTCGCCGCCTTGCGCGACGAACTCGCGGCCTACCCGACGCCGCCCGGCGCCGCGCCCGAGGACGATCCTCTCACCGACGCCAGCCTGATCGCGGTGCCGCTGCGCCTGCGCACCGCCCTCGGCGTACTGTCGTTCTACAGCACGACGACGGTATTCGGCACACCCGTCGACGTCACGCTGTCGGAACTCGCGATCGAAGCGTTTTTTCCGGCGGATCCACAAACCGCGCAGGCGCTACGCGCGCACGCCGAAGCGATCGCCGCGCAGCGCGCCGGTACGTGACGCGAGCACACGTGACATGCACCGGCGCGCCGCGCATCAGGCGCACAGGAATCCACGAATCAGACCGCAAGACACGGAGTGTGCCGCGCGATCCGGTTGCGTAAGCTGTCGCCATGACATCGCTGAATGAAACCGGACCGAACATGGACCAGACAACACTCTTTGAACCGGAACGTGAACCGGCGTCCCCCGACGCGGGATGTGAACGACGTGACCTTCCGGAGCCGGCGCGCTCGATTGCGCGGCGCGTCGCGGCTATCGACTGGGCGTGCATTGAAGACAACCTCGACCGGTACGGTTGCGCCACCGTGCCGCAACTGCTCACCGCCGCCGAATGCGAGACGCTGACGGCCGGTTACACACGGGACGACCTCTATCGAAGCCGCGTAGTGATGGCGCGCCATGGGTTTGGGCGCGGCGAGTATCGGTACTTCGCGTATCCGTTGCCGGATGTCGTCGGCAGCTTGCGGGCCGCGCTATATCCGCATCTCGTGCCGGTCGCCAATCGCTGGAACGCGCTCATGCATCTCGATCCGCGTTATCCCGCGGCGCACGGCGAATTTCTGCGCCGCTGTCATGCGGCGGGCCAGCTGCGCCCCACGCCGCTGATCCTCCAGTACGCCACCGGCGACTACAACTGCCTGCATCAGGATCTGTACGGCGAACACGTGTTTCCGATCCAGACCGCGATCCTGCTGTCGGCGCCCGGGCGCGACTTCACCGGCGGCGAATTCGTGCTGACCGAGCAGCGGCCGCGCATGCAGTCCCGTGTCGAAGTCGTGCCGCTCGCGCAGGGCGACGCCGTGATCTTCGCGGTCAACGAGCGTCCGGTGCAAGGCACACGCGGCGCGTATCGCGTGAAGCTGCGGCATGGCGTCAGCCGCTTGCGTTCGGGGCACCGGCACACGCTGGGCGTGATCTTCCACGACGCGCAATAGGCGCGATACCTGTACCGGCACCCGTCGCTTCGAGACCCGTTCCGAAGCTGCGCCGGCTCGCAGCGGCGCTGGCTGGCGGCCTGTTGCCCGGCTACGGGGCCCGCCTGGCTTGGGGTTGTAAAACTGACGCCTGTTTT
Source organism: uncultured Paraburkholderia sp. (assembly GCA_937917025.1). Lineage (GTDB taxonomy): Bacteria > Pseudomonadota > Gammaproteobacteria > Burkholderiales > Burkholderiaceae > Paraburkholderia. The sequence continues at coordinate 25,953 of CALFSF010000519.1, read as the reverse complement.
ATGGACATCCTGTCAGGCAGCCTGCATGGCTGACCCGGGCCCGTCGCCGCGCTCGCCGGTAACTTTTTCGGCAAAACTGTGGGCGCTCTTTTTCGGATTCGAGGTGGAGCGAATCCGCAGGGCCGCGTGCCGATAGTTACAAACTCCGGGTGTTTTGTAACAGCAAACTGTAAGCTATGCGTTACAGATCATTTCAAACGAAGACGCAGACGCACAAGTATTTTTTGCCGAATCGAAAGGCGCTTTTTACCGAACCCCTTTTTCTCGACTTTCGCCGCCTTTGCGCACCCTGTCCTTTCCGCATTCCTCAGTATTTTCCCGGATGCCCATGATATAAGGCTTTGCGGCAAGGCTGACTATTAATCGGACGAATTAAACCCGCTACGGAGCCTGTATTTCAGGCAGATGAAAAAGTTACCGAAAATCGCGTGGCTTTTTTGAGATATTTTTTGAGAAAAGGATTGATTTCCGCGAAATGCCTTCATACAATTCGCTGCGAGGTGTTACGAGATGTAACACCTTGTATCAAAGTTGTGATGACGCCGGAAATCTTCAGTGTCCGTGCGTGGGTACAAAACATAACGGCAAAAAATGCCGAAAGAATGTAGTTCGGGGCTTCGGAAAACAAAAATGGACCGTAGCAGCGAGACGCTGGATTCAATCCGCGAGATTAACTTGTCTTACATCATGCTTGCGCAACGTATGCTGCGCGAGGACAAACCGATCGGCATGTTCCGGTTGGGATTGTCATCGGAACTGGCTGACTTGCTGTCGGGGCTTTCGCTCGCGCAGATCGTCAAGCTGGCCGCTTCCGATCAGCTTTTATGCTTTTTCCGCTTCAACGACCACGCCATGTTGTCGGCGTTGACGCAAACGACGAAACACGCGGAAGTCGCGCCGACTCACGCTGCTATCCTGCTTGCGGGCCAGCCCGCCGAGCAGTTCGCATAAAGGTGACAGCGATGCTCAAGCGAAGTCTGACGGAAGATGCGCAGGAAGTATTTCGCGCGATCGCGCTGATCGAACTCGGCGCGCGCATGCAGGTGCTCGAAAGCGAATTGACGCTTTCGCGCGACCGCATGATCCGCCTGTATCGCGAGGTCAAGGGTGTATCGCCGCCGAAGGGCATGCTGCCGTTCTCGGCCGACTGGTACATGACGTGGCTCGCCAATATTCATGCATCGCTCTTCTATAACACCTACCTGTTTCTGAAGAACGAAGCACGCTGCTCGCATCTGGATGCGCTTACCAAAGGGTATCGGCTGTATCTGGAACATTGCCAGCACAGCGATTCGGAACCGGTTCTGGATTTGACGCGCGCATGGACGCTCGTGCGTTTCTTCGACGCCGACATCCTGCAACTCACGCCGTGCTGCCGTTGCACGGGCAAGTTCGTCGCGCATCGGCACGATCTGCAGCACAACGTCGTGTGTGGCGCGTGCCAGCCGCCTTCGCGTGCGGGAAAGACAAAGAAAGCCGCCGCTGCGGCAAAGCTGGAAACGGCACGGATCGCTGAAGCTGCCTGAGTTCAGCGTGTGAAGTGAAGTGCCTTTGAGAGCCGGCGCCCGTTGCGCCGGCTTTTGTTTTCGTGCGCGCTGTTTTACATGTGACGTCCCGGCGACTTCGACCCGGCGTTATCCGCGCGAATCAGGCGATCCAGCCGACGGTCTGCACCACGAGCCAGAGGTTCGCCGCGCTGATCACGCCAAACAGCAGCCACGCGAGCAGACGTGTGGACAGCCGGTTCGTGAAGTCGCCCATCAACGCGCGATCGTTTGTCATACGGATCAGCGGCCACAGCGCAAACGGCAGTTGCAGGCTCAGCACCACCTGGCTCGCGACGAGCAGTTTGCCCACCGCGCCGCTTCCCATCGTCTGCACGCCGATCAGGGCCGGAACCAGCGCCAGCCCACGCGTGATGAAACGGCGCTGCCAGCACGGAATCTTCAGGTTCAGAAATCCTTCCATGATGACCTGCCCGGCCACGGTGCCGGTAAAGGTCGAGCTTTGCCCGGACGCGAGCAACGTCACCGCGAACAGCACTGCCGCGAGCCCGCTGCCGACCACCGGTGCGAGCAGCTTGTACGCATCCTCGATTTCGGTGACCTGGTTGTGACCGGTTGCGTGAAACGCGGCGGCGGCAAGAATCAGGATCGCCGCGTTGATGAGGAGCGCGAGCACGAGCGACACGATCGTATCGAGGCGCGACAGACCGATCGCCGAAGCGATACTGGGCTTGTCGCGCCTGACGACGCGCGTCTGCACGATCGACGAATGCAGATACAGGTTATGCGGCATCACGGTCGCGCCGAGAATGCCGATCGCGAGATACAGCGGCTCACGCTCGCTGATCGCATGCCATGACGGCACCAGCCCGAGCGCCACCGATGGCCAGTGCGGCTGCACCAGCACGAGTTCGATGATGTAGCCGATGCCGATGGTCGCGATCAATCCGAGGATGATCGCTTCGAGCGAGCGGAAGTTCTTGCCCTGCAGGCCGAGCACGATCAGCGTATCGAACGCGGTGAGAATCACGCCGGTCGTGAGCGAACACCCGAGCAGCAGATGAAACGCAAGCGCGCCGCCCAGCACTTCTGCCAGATCGCACGCGACGATCGACAGCTCCGCCAGCAGCCACTGCACGCGCGCGACGTTCGGCGAATAGCGGGCACGAGAGAGCCGCGCGAGGTCTTGCCCCGTCACGATGCCAAGACGCATGCTCAGACATTGCAGTGCCATGGCCGCCAGACTCGACAGCATCACGACGAACAGCAGGTTATAGCCGTAGCGCGACCCGGCTTCGATATCGGTCGCCCAGTTGCCCGGGTCCATGTAGCCGATCGAAACCAGCAGGCCCGGCCCCGCGAACTGCAGGATCTTTTTCCAGAACGGTGCGCCTTGCGGCACCTCGACCGATCCCTTGACCTCGGACGGACAGAACGGCGCGGTAGCAGTGGTGGGTAATTTGTATGGCAAGCCTGTCGTCTCTCGAGGTGGATGAACGCCTGCCAGCAGGCGTTAGGGGCGACCTCAAGTGTACAAAGAAACTTCCGGCAGTGTCCCTCTCAGTGCAAACGCCAGTACGCCGAAGCGGCGAAGCGCATGGCGAACACGCCCGAAAAAACGGGCGGAAATCCGGAGGATTCCGCCCGTTGCGCTGCCAGCTGGCCTGCTTTTACCGCGATGATGCAATGCTTTGCGCCGGGTTCTTCACAACCGGCGGCGGCGTGGCGTTGTTCGAGCCGACCTCGGTTTTCGCGTCCGCCTTCACGTCACCCCAGCCGCCGCCCAGCGCGCGGATCAGGTTGACGGTCGAAACGGCCTGCGTGCCCGCCAGATGGCTCGATTGCAGTTGCGACTGCAACACCTGGCGCTCGCTGTCGATCACGTCGAGATAGCTGACCTGTCCTTCCTGATACTGCGTGCGCGACAGATGCGATGCACGTTCCGATGCGCTTACCGCATCGTTCTGTTCGCGCATCTGGTCGTCGAGCAGACGCAGGTCGGCCAGGTTGTCTTCCACTTCGCGGAACGCGACCAGTACCTGCTGGCGATACTGCGCGACGTCCTCGTCGTACTTCGCCCGTGCCTCATCGAGCCCTGCCTGACGGCGGCCGCCGTCGAAGAGCGGCAACGTCAGCGCCGTTCCCGCGAACGGGCCGAGCAGGAACGCGCGGCTCGACCACATGAACAGGTCGCCGAGCGTCGCCGATTCAAAACCGAACGCACCCGTGATGTCGAGCTTCGGGAAGAACGCCGACTTCGCGAGCCCCACCCGTGCATTCGCCGCGGCCATCGCGCGCTCTGCCGCGGCAATGTCCGGCCTGCGTTCGAGCAACGCGGAAGGCAATCCCGCCGGCACGCGTGCCGTAACGAGCACGAGCGGGGTTTCCGGGAACGAGAAATCGGCCGGCGCCTTGCCAAGCAGAATCGCGAGGCTGTGTTCGGACGCCGCGCGTTGACGTGCCACGCCAACCGCATCGGCGCGCGCGCTCGACAACTCGTTCTTCGCCCGCGAAACATCGAGCTCGCTGATATCGCCTTCCTTGAAGCGTTGCTGGACGAGTTTCAGCGTGTCTTCGCGCAATGCGACCGTGCGGCGATACAGGTCCTGATCGGTGTCGAGTTCGCGCAGCTGGAAGTAGTTCTGCGCGACGTCAGCCTGCAACGCAAGCTGCACCGACAGGAACAGCGCTTCGCTTTGCTGTGCGTCCGCACGCGCGGCGTTGACGTTCGAGCTGACCCGGCCGAACAGATCGGTCTCGTACGCGACCGTGCCCTGCGCACGCCACACCGTTTGCGTCGGCACGTTCGCGTTCTGCGGCAAGCCTTGCGATATCGGCGAAAGACGCTCGCGCGTCGGGCTGAAACCCGCGTCGACCTGCGGGAACCACGCGGCGCGCGCGGACTGCTGCAATGCGCGCGACTGCTGCACGCGTGCCGCGGCCGCCTTCAGATCCTGGTTCGCGTCAGCGGCCTGCTTCTCCAGATCGTTGAGCGTCGCATCGCCGAAAATCGTCCACCATTCGCCGCGATGCGCGTCGTCGGCGGGTTGCGCGGGCATCCACGTGCCCGCGTCCTTCGCATCGATCACAGGCGCTTCCTTGAACGCGGCAGGCGTCGGTACATCAGGACGCTTGTACGTCGGCTCGACCGAGCAGGCCACGAGCAGCATCATCAACAGGCTGCTCGCTGCCGCGCGGCCCCACCCGCGCATGGATTCAAACCGTTTCATTTTTTTCTCCCTCAAGCGTCCGTCGCCGGCACGCCGCCCTTGAAGCGCGGCGCGTCTTTCTGCGCGACGTGAATCGTGCCCCCGGCCAGCGTGCGCAGCACCACGTAGAACACCGGCGTCAACATCAGGCCGAACAGCGTGACACCCAGCATGCCGAAGAACACGGCGATACCCATTGCATGACGCATTTCCGAACCCGCACCCGACGACAGCACGAGCGGCACCACACCCATGATGAAAGCGATCGACGTCATCAGGATCGGGCGCAAACGCATCCGGCTCGCCTCGATTGCGGCGGCAAGCGGCGTGCGTCCGTCGTGTTCGAGTTCGCGCGCGAACTCGACGATCAGGATCGCGTTCTTCGACGCGAGCCCCACGAGCACCATCAAACCGATCTGCGTGAAGATGTTGTTGTCGCCGTTCGTGAGCCATACACCGGTCAGCGCGGACAGCATGCTCATCGGCACGATCAGGATCACCGCGAGCGGCAGCGTCAGGCTTTCATACAGCGCCGCGAGCACGAGGAACACGAGCAGCACGCTGATCGGGAACACCCACATCCCGGCGTTGCCAGCCAGAATCTGCTGATACGTGAGATCGGTCCATTCGAGCTTGATGCCATGCGGCAACGTCTCCGCCGCGATGCGCTCGGCCGCGGCCTGCGCCTCACCCGATGAGTAGCCAGGCGCCGGACCGCCGTTGATATCCGCGGCGGTGTAGCCGTTGTAGCGCACGACCATTTCAGGGCCAAACGTCGGCGTGACTGTCACGAGCGACGACAGCGGCACCATCTCGCCGTTGCGGTTGCGGGTCTTCAGTTGCAGGATGTCGTCGGCGCGCTGACGGAACGGCGCGTCGGCCTGGACCCGCACCTGATACACGCGGCCAAAACGGTTGAAGTCGTTCACATACAGCGAGCCGAGATAGATCTGCATCGTATCGAACACGTCCGTCACTGGCACACCCAACTGCTTGGCCTTGACGCGATCCAGATCGACGTTAAGCTGCGGCACGTTGATCTGATAGCTCGAGAACGTCGGGCCCAGTTCGGGCGCCGTCGCCGCACGCTTCACAAACGCCTCGGTTGCCTTGTTCAGTTCCGCATAGCCGAGCGCGCCGTGATCCTCCAGCTGCATCTTGAAGCCGCCCAGCGTGCCGAGTCCCAGCACCGGCGGCGGCGGGAACACGGCGACGAACGAATCCTTGATCGCGCTGTATTTGCCATTCAGCGCGCCCGCTATCGCACCTGCCGAAAGCGACTTGCTGCCGCGATCGTGGAACGGCTTGAGCGTGACGAACACGATGCCCGCGCTCGAGCTGTTCGTGAAGCCGTTCACCGAAAGACCCGGAAACGCCACCGCGCTCTCGACGCCCGGCTGCTTCAGCGCGATGTCGCTCATTTCACGAATCACCTTTTCCGTGCGGTCGAGCGACGCGCCGTTAGGCAACTGTGCGAACGCGATCAGGTATTCCTTGTCCTGCGCCGGAACAAAGCCGCCTGGCACGACGCGCGCGACCAGCACCGTTGCGCCCAGCAGCACCGCATACACGACGAGCATCGCGCCCTTGCGGCCCAGCACGCCCTTTACACCACGGCCATAACCTTCCGAACCGCGATGGAACACCTTGTTAAAGCCGCGGAAGAACGGTCCGAGCACACGGTTCATGACACGCGTCAGCCAGTCTTCCTTTTCACCGTGGCCACGCAACAGCATGGCGGCAAGCGCCGGCGAGAGCGTCAGCGAGTTGAACGCCGAGATCACCGTCGAGATCGCGATGGTCATCGCGAACTGCTTGTAGAACTGGCCCGTCAGGCCGGTCATGAAAGCGAGCGGCACGAACACGGCGACGAGCGTCAGCGCGATGGCGATAATCGGCCCGCTCACTTCCTGCATCGCCTTGTACGTCGCGTCGCGCGCGCTCAATCCGCTTTCGATGTTCCGCTCGACGTTTTCGACGACCACGATCGCATCGTCCACCACGATACCGATTGCCAGCACCATGCCGAACAATGACAGCGCGTTGATCGAAAAGCCAAACGCCAGCAGCAGCGAGAACGTCCCGATAATCGACACCGGCACGGCGATCAACGGAATGATCGACGCGCGCCACGTTTGCAGCACCAAGATCACGACGATCACGACAAGGGCGATGGCTTCGAGCAGCGTATGAATGACCGCCTCGATACTCGACCGCACGAACTGCGTCGGGTCATAGACGATCTTGTAGTCGACGCCTGCCGGCATGTCGGCCTTCAGTTCCTTCATCTGCTTGCGAACTTCATCGGAAATCGCGAGCGAATTCGCGCCCGGCGCCTGATTGATCGCGAGCGCGACCGCCGGTTTGTTATCCAGCAGCGAACGCAAGCCATATTCCGAAGCAGCGAGTTCGATGCGGCCCAGATCGCGCAGGTACGTCACGCCGCCATCGGGTGCGGTCTTGACGATAATGTCGCCGAATTCGCGTTCCGTCGAAAGACGTCCACGCGCATTGATCGAGAGCTGCAACGCCGTGCCCGGCACCGAGGGCGACCCGCCGATCGTGCCCGCGGCCACCTGGATGTTCTGCTCGCGGATCGCGTTGACGACTTCGGTCGCGGTCAACCCGCGTTGCGCCACTTTCGTCGGATCGAGCCAGACGCGCATCGCGTAGTCGCCCGCGCCCCACAACTGCACCTCGCCGACGCCCTGGATCCGTTCGAGCCGGTCCTTCACGTTCAGCAGCGCGTAGTTGCGCAGGTACGTCATGTCGTACCGGTTGTTCGGCGAGATCAGATGGACGACCATCGTCAGCGTCGGCGAACTCTTGATCGTCGTGACGCCCAGGCGTTGCACGTCTTCCGGCAGACGCGGCAGCGCCTGGTTGACGCGGTTCTGCACGAGCTGCGTCGCGAGGTCGGGGTTCGTGCCGAGCTTGAACGTGACCGTCAGCGTGAGATTGCCGTCGCTATTTGCCTGCGACTGCATGTAAAGCATGTTCTCGACGCCGTTGATCTGCTCTTCGAGCGGCGAAGCCACGGCTGCCGCAATCACCTTCGGGTTCGCGCCCGGGTACTGCGCGTGCACGACGACGGACGGCGGCACGACTTCCGGATATTCGGAAATCGGCAGCTGGAAGAGCGCAATCACGCCTGCCAGCAGGATCAGGACCGATAGCACACCCGCGAAGATGGGCCGGTCGATGAAGAATCTGGATATGTTCATTGAGGGCTCTTGATATTGGAGCGCTTGCGCGAAATGAAAGCGAATGCGCAGATCGCGTTCAGGTCTTCGCTCACGAGTTTTTCGCAGCCCTGGCGCGGGCCGGCGTTTGCGTCTGTGCGAGCGGTGCGTCGTTCGGGTCGGTGTCGCCCGTCATCGGCACCATATGCGCGCGGACTTCCGCGCCCGGCCGCACGCGTTGCGTACCGTTCACGACGATGCGATCGCCACTTTTGAGGCCACTCGTGACGACCCGCAGATTGCCCTGCTGGCCGCCTAGCTGCACCTCGCGATACACGACGTGGTTGTCCTTGTCGACGACGAATACGAACTGCTTGTCCTGGTCCGTACCGACGGCCGCATCGTCGATCAGCAACGCGGGGTGCGGCGCGCTGCCGCCCACCTTGATGCGCGCGTAAAGGCCGGGCACGAGCGTGCCGTCGCTGTTGTCAAAACGCGCGCGAACGCGGATCGTGCCCGACGACGTATCGAGGCGGTTGTCCACCGAATCGATCGAACCCGAACGCGAATAGCCGCTTTCATCGGCAAGGCCGAGATCGACCGGCACCTTGCGACCGTCCTTGACGTGGCTGATGTATTTCAAATACGTCTGCTCGTCGGCGTCGAACGACGCGTAGATCGGCGAAACGGAGACCAGCGTCGTCAGCGGCGCAGCGCCCGCACCGGCCGAGACGACGTTGCCCACCGTGATTTCCGCGCGCGAAACGCGGCCCGACACCGGCGCGACGATGTTCGTATAGCCGAGATTGATCTTCGCGGTTTCGAGTGCGGCAGCCGCGGCCTTCAGGTTCGCGCTCGCTTCACGCGCCGCGTTCTGCTTCTCGTCGTAATCGCGTCTGGCGATCGCGTTATCGGCGAGCAGGCGTTGCGCGCGCTCCCAGTCGCTTTGCGTGTAGCCCGTGCGCGCCTGCGCGGCGGCGAGTTGCGCCTCGGCGCGATCGACTTCAGCGGCATACGGACGCGGATCGATCACGAAGAGCGTATCGCCCTTCTTCACGAGCGCACCGTCCTTGAATTTCACCGAGACGATCGTGCCCGACACCTGCGGGCGGATTTCGACTTTTTCGACTGCTTCGAGTCGACCGGAATAGGTCTGCCAGTCGGTAATGGTCTTTTCGATGACCGTTGCGACGTCGACCTCGGGCACGATGGTCGGCGCGGCCTGTGCGGGCGCGCGCGCATCGACGCGAATCGCGCCGAGCGTACCCAGGCCCGCGATAACGAGAACTGAAACGACAGCGATCGTTAGACGTGAACGAGAAAGATTGAAGATGGACATGACAGACTCCCGGATTCGTTGATGAAGTTGTGGTTATCTTTGGGTGCGCGCGGCGAAACGGCATTGCAGAAACCGGACTGCTTCCTGCAACGCGGCCGGATGTTCTGCCAGCGCCGCGTGCGAAACACTGGGGTAGCGGACGACCTGCGTCAGCACGCCCGCATCGATCAGGCTGCTTGCGTATTTGTCCGCCTCGACGTGCAGCACGTCGTTTTGCGCGGTGATGATCAGCGTCTCCGGCAAGCCGGCAAGACGCGACGATTCAAGCGGCGCGGCATACGGATGCACCCGCTGCGACGCCTGCGGCAGGTACGCGCGATAACACGCCGCGCACTCGCTCGCCGTGATGTCGGAACGCAACCGCGTTTCGTCGCCCAGCCGCGTCAGGCTCGGGTCGAGCATCGGTGCAAAGAGCGCCTGGGCATCGATGCGCACGTCGCCGCGGTCGCGGGCAATGAACGCAAGACAGTTGGCCAGCTGGCCGCCTGCATCGTGTCCGGCCACGCCTAGCCGTTTCGTGTTGCCACCAAACGCGCGGGCTCTCGTCTGCACCCAGAGCGCGGCGCGATGCGCGTCTTCAGGCGCCGCCGGAAACGGGAATTGCGGCGCAAGCGAATAGCCGACCGAGACGACAAGCGCTGGTAAGTGTTCTGCGAAATAACGCGCGGGGACGTCTGCGCAATCGATTGAACCCTTGACGAAACCGCCGCCGTGAAAATAAAGCAATACGGGCAGCGCGGTTTTACCAGGCCGTCGATAAAGGCGCAGCGTGATGTCCTGCGCGTACCCTTCGATCTCCACGTCGGTTACGGCCAGTGCGGGCGAAACGCCCGCCGCGAGGCCTTCGACGGCGACAAAAGGGTAAGACGGCTTGAAAGCATCCATGTCGAAGCGGCGCAATGCGCGAAGTGTCCGAATGGCCCGAATTGTGGGTTCTGCAAACTCACAGATAAATGCCTATAATCCGGCAACACAATTCGGTGCACCTGAACAATCGAAACGCTCATTCGCGATTCGATTGACAGTCCAGTTGCGCCAGCCCCTATCCGGAGGTCAGCCATGGACCGTCTCCAGGCCATGCAGGTGTTCACAAGGGTCGTCGATACGAACAGCTTCACGCGTGCTGCGGAAACGCTCGACATGCCGCGCGCTTCGGTTACGACCATCATCCAGAATCTCGAAGCGTTTCTCGGCGTGCGTCTGATGCACCGGACGACACGGCGCCTTTCGCTGACGCCGGACGGCGCGGCGTACTACGAGCGCTGCATTCGTATCCTTGCCGACGTCGAGGAAACGGAAACCAGTTTCCAGCGCGGCAACAAGAAGCCGAACGGCAAACTGCGCATCGACATGCCGGGCTCGATCGGCCGGCTGATCGTGATTCCCGCGCTGTGTGAATTCCACACGCGCTACCCGGATATCGATCTGCAACTCGGATTGACTGACCGTCCGGTCGATCTGCTGCAGGAAGGCGTCGACTGCGTGGTGCGCGTGGGCGCGCTGCAGGATTCGTCGCTGGTCGCGCGGCGCATCGGGCTCTTTGAGCATGTGTCGTGTGCTTCGCCGGACTATCTGGCGAACTTCGGCACGCCCCGCTCGATCGAGGATCTCGAGAATCACAAGGCCGTGAATTACTTTTCGAGCCGCACCGGCCGCGTGATCGACTGGTCGTTCAAGGTCGACGACAAGGAAATCGAGGTGAAGATGAAGAGCATCGTGTCGGTCAACGACGCGGATGCTTACGTGACGTGCGGTCTCGAAGGTTTCGGACTGATCCAGCCGGCGTTCTACATGGTGCTGCCGCATCTGCAGTCAGGCCAGCTGGTGGAAGTGCTGCCCGACTTGCGGCCGCTGCCGATGCCGATTTCGGTGGTATATCCGCATAGCCGTCATCTGTCGGCGAAGGTGCGCGTGTTCGTCGACTGGATCGCGGAAATCTTCGATCGGTGCCCGCTCCTGAGCGGCCGCGGCAGTCTCGGCGCGATCTGTTCGATGCGTACGTTTGAACAGCGCGAATCGGCGCCCGCGCTTGAAACGCCGGTCACGCCGGAGTGGGTCGCCTGAACCGTGTGTAGACGTGTAGAGGACGATCGCGGCCCCGTGCCGCGATTGTTCTGAAATCCCGACAATTCATTTCACCAAATCCGGGTTTATCCGGAGTGCCACAAAGCCTACATTTCACCCTGTCGCGGCGCTGACTGACAGCGCGGCAAACAGAATCGACAGGAGTGAATCATGAAGCGCAATCTCTTTGCAGGTCTCGCACTTTCGTTGCTCGTCAGCGCGCCGGCTTTCGCGGGCGGCGGCATTGGTCACGCTGGTTCGTATAACGATCAATGGTGGAATCATTCGAGCACGACGACGCGCGCCGAAGTGAAGGCTGAAATCAACGACGCGTATCGCGACGGCACCTTGCCGGCATTGAACAAGACGAGCTATCCGGAACAGGGCCTCGTCGGCCGCACTCAGGCAGAGCGGCTTGCTGTTCAGGCGGGTGACGGCGGCGTCACGCGTGTCGCGCGCGCCGGTCAATAACACGGTTTGTACCTCACGGCGCCTAAGGTGCGAAGTTTGCGCGGTGGCGCCGCTATATTTTCAAGGAGTTGATCATGAACAACGCCAATCCTTCTGAACTCGATCACTGGAATTCGGACGCCCCTATATGGGTGCCCTTTCGTCAAGCTCAGCATTGAAGTCTTTATCGGACTTCTGATCGCCACTGCGGCGCTTGGGGTCTTAGGGTTTTTTGTTTTCCTCGCTTTGGTGTACTAGCCGGTTTGCCGGCGCGGCCCGGACGCGGGTCGACGCGGACAAACCGGCGCTAGTACAGAAATTCGAAAAGACCGGATCTCATCTGCGAACCACATCGGGTTCGAAGAATACCCATTTCACTTGTGGAAACCGCGCCTGCATGTCGGCTTCGATCACGTTGATCGCGTCGACCATCGCGCGCCCGCTGTCGTAGTCGATCATCTCCGCCTGCACGGCGACCACCACGTCCTTGCCCCATTGCAGCGTAATCAGGTTGATCACGCCGCGTACCTCAGGCCGCGCGCGCACGAACGCCTCGACTTCGCGACGGACTTCCGGGCTCGCGGACTCGCCGGCGATCATCGACTTCACCTCCGTCGCCACGAGCCACGCGATCACCATCAGCAACACGCCGACGCCGACCGATCCCAACGCATCGAAAACCGGATTGCCTGTCGTCATCGTCAGCAACACCGCGACGAACGCAATGGCAAGACCCGCAAGCGCGGCGACGTCTTCACCGGCAACCACCAGCAGTTCCGACTCGCGCGTTTCGCGAAACCATCGCCACATCGACTTGCGCGGATGGCCCTTGCGAATTTCCCTGACGGCGCCCGCCAATGAAAGCGCCTCCAGCACCACCGAAATGCCCAGCACAGCGAGCGCAACGTACGCATGCGAGAGCGGCTCACGCGCGATCAGACGGTGAATGCCTTCATAAACGGAAAACGCGCCGCCGACGAAAAACAGCAGCAACGCCACCAGCAGCGAATAGAAATAGATCTCGCGGCCCGATCCCATCGGATGCAACCGGCTGGCCGGCTTGCGCGCTTCGCGCAGGCCGACGAGCAACAGAATCTGGTTACCGCAGTCAGCCGTCGAGTGAATCGCCTCCGCGAACATCGAGCCCGAACCGGTGAACGCAGCGGCAGCGTACTTGCAAACCGCGATGCCCAGATTCGCGGCAAGCGCGTAAAAAATGGCCTTCGGTGATTCTTCTGTCATCGTGTGAAAAGGGGTTTAAGGTTGAAATCAGGCAGCAAAAAGCGAACCATCAGCCGACGATGGCATGCGGAAAATATCTATCTGCTTGCCCGGGGCAGCGCCGCGCGGCGCTACCCCGGCACGCGTCACGCCCGTTCGAGCACCGCCATCTCCCGCACGATCACGAGCAGCATCGAAAGGCTCGATCCACCGGTTGCACGCAGATCGGCAAGCAGCCGCGCGTAGCGTTCAAGCGCGGGTTTGCGCCTCGCGTCCCATGTCTCGACCATCGACTCCGGCGTATCGTGCTCTGAAGCAGAAGCAAGCGCACTGGTCGTCAATGCGCGTTTCAGGCGCGCCAGTTCGGCGAGCGCCGCCGCGCGGGCAAGCATATCCCAGTGCGTCGGCGTCGGGAGCGCCGTCGCGCGTTCGGCAATCCAGCTGTAATTGAGCCGCGTGCCAAGTGCGAAGTACACGCCCGCGACGAGTTCGAGATTGCGATTGCAGGTTGCCGCCACCTCGGCAATGTCGAGCAGTTCGGCCGAAATTCCGCCGCTCGCCACGCGCAATGCCAGTTCGCTATCGACGCCCGCCTCCACCAGTACGCGCTGACGCTCAGACAACGCTTCCATGTCAGCCTGCGGCAGCAGCGCCGGCAGTTGTGGCGCGAGCCTTTGCACGGCCTCGCGGCATCGATCAAGCAGATCCGCAACGCCGCCATCCTGCACGGCGCCAAGCTGAAGTTGCCGCATGAACCAGAGCGCGGCACGCTCGAGCAGGCGCGTGACTTCGACGAACATGCGTGCCTGAACGTCGTCGGCGACGCGGTTATCCAGTGCATCGATCTGCCGCCACACCGCGTTCAGATCAAACACGTCACGCCCCATGATGCACGCGCGCACGATGTCACCCGGTTTCGCATCGGTCTCTTCCATCAGCCGGTGCACAAATGCGCAGCCAACCCGGTTCACGAGCGCGTTCGTCAAATGCGTCGCCAGGATTTCACGCTTTAGCGGATGTTGCGTCATCGGCGCGCTAAAGCGCTTTTGCAACGGCCGCGGGAAATAGTCGACCAGCATGTCCGCCACCAGCGGGTCTTCAGGCATGTCGGATTCGAGCAGCGCATCGTAGAGCCACATCTTGCTGTAGGCGAGCAGCACCGCACGTTCAGGCGTGGTCAACCCCAGCTTGCCCGCCTGGCGTTCCGCGATCTCTTCGTCGGTCGGCAGGAACTCGATCACCCGGTTAAGGCGGCCGGCACGTTCCAGCCAGCGCATCAGCCGCACCTCGGTGTCGAGCATCTCGACGCCATAACGCCCTGCAATCGATAGCGCCTGCGTTTGATAGTAGTTGTCGTGCAGCACCAGCAGCCCGACTTCGTCGGTCATTTCCGCGAGCAGCGCGTTGCGCTGCTTCTCCGTCATCTCGCCGTCGGCGACCACGAGACCCAGCAGGATCTTGATGTTGACCTCGTGATCCGAGCAGTCGACGCCCGCTGAATTGTCGATCGCATCCGTGTTGATGCGCCCGCCGCGCTGCGCGAACTCGATGCGGCCCAGTTGTGTCAGGCCAAGGTTGCCGCCTTCCGCGACGACCTTGCAGCGCAGATCCGCGCCGTTCACCCGCAGCGCGTCGTTCGCGCGATCGCCCACCTGCAGATGCGTCTCGCCGCTCGCCTTCACGTAGGTGCCAATGCCGCCGTTATAGAGCAGATCGACAGGCGCCATCAGGATCGCGCGCATCAATTCGCTTGGCGCCAGCGCGGACGCCGTGATGCCAAGCGCCGCCTGCACTGCCGCGGACAATGGAATCGTTTTCGCGGTGCGCGGGAATACGCCGCCGCCCGGAGAAATCAGCGCGGTGTCGTAGTCGGCCCAGCTCGAACGCTCCAGCGCGAAAAGGCGGCCGCGCTCGGCAAGACTCGTCGCCGGGTCCGGGGTGGGATCGAGAAAAACATGCCGATGGTCGAACGCCGCGATGAGGCGGATATGCGGTGAAAGCAGCATGCCGTTGCCGAACACATCGCCGGACATATCGCCGACGCCAACGACCGTGAAATTCGTCGTCTGCGTGTCGACGCCCATTTCGCGGAAATGCCGCTTCACGGATTCCCATGCGCCGCGCGCGGTAATCGCCATGCGCTTGTGGTCGTAGCCGACCGAACCACCGGAGGCGAACGCGTCGTCGAGCCAGAAGCCGTATTCGCGCGAAATGGCGTTCGCGTAGTCGGAAAACGTGGCCGTGCCCTTGTCCGCGGCGACGACGAGATAGGGATCGTCCGGATCGTGACGCACCACGTCAACGGGCGGCACGATCGCGCCGCCGGCAAGATTGTCGGTTACGTCGAGCAGCCCGCGCAGGAACGTCTGATAACACGCGATGCCTTCGCGCAGCGATGCTTCGCGATCGGAAGGCGGCGGCGGATTCTTCACGACAAAACCGCCTTTCGAGCCCACTGGCACGATCACCACGTTCTTCACCATCTGCGCTTTCATCAGGCCGAGCACTTCCGTGCGGAAATCCTCGCGACGGTCGGACCAGCGCAGTCCGCCACGCGCCACGCGCCCGCCGCGTAGATGAACACCCTCGACACGCGGCGAATACACCCAGATCTCAAACACCGGCTTGGGCTCGGGCAAGCCCGGCACCTTTGACGGATCGAACTTGAACGAGAGATAAGGCCTCGGCTCATCGTGTTCGTCGTGGCGATAATAATTGGTGCGCCGTGTCGCGTCGATGACGCCCAGAAACTGCCTGAGAATGCGGTCTTCGTCGAGATTGGGCACCTGATCGAGCGCGGTGCCGATCGACTTGTTCAACTGATCGATTCTTGCATCGCGTGTCTCGGCAGCGGACGGATCGAAGCGCGCGACGAACAGGTCAACGAAGTGGCGCGCGATATCCGGGTTGCCGGTAAGCGCGCGCTCGATATAGGCGTCGCTGAAAGTGGAACCCACCTGACGCAGGTATTTCGCGTAGGCGCGCAGGATCGTCACTTCGCGTGCGTTGAGTCGCGCGCGCAGCACCAGACGGTTGAAGCCGTCGTTCTCGATCGCGCCTGTCCAGACCTGTTCGAACGCATGTTCGAACAGGTCCTTGACGTGCTCGATATCGAACTCGACGTCGTCCGCGAGTTCCAGCCCGAAATCGTGAATCCAGGCGGGCGTCGCATCGGGCGTCTCGATCAGGTAAGGACGCTCCTCATCCACACGCACACCGAGATTTTCGAGCATCGGCAGGCTGCGCGACAACGCAATCGGCTCGCCCGCCCGGTAGACCTTGAAGCGGAACGCGCGCGGCCCCGATTCGATCGGACGGTAAACGTTCATCGCAAGCCGGCTGGTCCCCTGGAGACGCTCGATCAGATCGATATCGCGCACGGCCGTTCGTGCCGGATAGTCGTCGCGATAGCCGGCGGGAAACGAATCCGCGTAGCGCTGCAGCAGCCGGTTGCCCTGCTCCTCGCCGAACGCGTCGAGCAATGCATCGGCCAGATCGTCCTGCCAGCGGCGGGTCACCTGCACGAGGCGCGCCTCGAGTTCGCGCGTGTCGACGTCGGGCATCGCGCCCGGCTCGGCGTGCACGACAAAATGAATCCGTGCGAGCGTCGATTCCGAGAGCAGCGGCGTGACCTCCACGCTCGCACCGTTAAAGGCGCTTCGCAGCAGCCGCGCGATACGGTGGCGCAAATCGGTGTTGTACTTTTCTCGCGGCACGAAAACGAGGCAGGACACGAAGCGATCAAAGCGGTCGCGCCGCACGAAAAGCCGTGTGCGCTGATGTTCCTGCAGACGCAGCACGCCAAGCGCCGCGTCGTATAGCGATACTTCATCGGCCTGAAAAAGCTCGTCGCGCGGCCATGTTTCAAGCACGGTGACGAGCGACTTCGCGAGATGGCCCTTGGGCAAAAAGCCCGCACGTTTGACGATATTCGCGCACTTGCGGCGCACGATCGGAATCTCGGCGCTCGACACCATATACGCCGTCGACGTATACAGCCCGATAAAACGCCGCTCGCCGATCACCTTGCCGTCCGCGCCGGCCAGCTTCACGCCAACGTAGTCGAGATATCCCGGTCGATGCACGGTGGCCCGCGAATTGGCCTTGGTCAGAAAGATCGGCGCTGCACCTTCGATGATTTCGGCCGCTGCCGCAGGCAATGGCGTTACTTCGGCAGAGCCTGCGGGGCGCTGCGTTTCACGCAGGATGCCGAGCCCCGAACCCGGGACGCCACGCAGTCCGAAACCGCCGCCATGCGATACCAGTTCGTAATCGCGCTGGCCGAGAAAGGTAAAGTGATCCACCGTCATCCATTCGAGGAACGCCCGTGCCTCGACCGCTTCCGGATTCTTCTCGTGCGCTTTCATGTCCCTGATCGTATTGCGCGCGATTTCGACTATCTTCGGCCAGTCCTCGACCGCCGCGCGCACGTCGCCGAGCACCTTCGCGATGTCGCTGCGCAGGACTTCGAGTTTCGCTGCGTCGCCGCATCGGTCGACCTCGAAGTGAATGAACGACGCTAGTTGCGATTGGGGATCCGCCGCGTCCACCGAACCCTGATCCGCCCGCACGATACTGCCGTCGGGACCTCGCCAGATACGAAACACCGGATGCACGACCGAATGCAGCGCGAGGCCCAGCCGGTTGACCGCCATCGACACCGAATCGACCAGGAACGGCATGTCGTCGTTCACGATTTCGATGACCGTGTGGTCGGAATGCCAGCCGTGCTGTTCGAGTATCGGGTTATAGACCCGTAACCGTTCGCTGCCGGGCACGAACCGTTGCGCGGTCTGCCAGTGCGCCATCGCGGCGCCGTACAGATCGGCGATGCCGCGGCTTTGCAGGTCATCGGCATCGACGAAGTCATAGTAGTGCAGCAGAAACGGCTCGACGATCGCGAAGGCGGGTTCCGGCAATCGTCCACGCGCGAACTCGACAAGATCATTCAGCAGATGCCCAACGGCGTCTTCGTTCCTGGCTTGCATGGCGTCCTCCACGGCGGGTGACCATCGATCGCACTGTCAAAGCGAAAGTATGCGCCTGCCATGTGAAAAGCAATGTGCGTCCGCACATCCGTGCCATCCCGCCGCTCGTGGCGCCCGCTTTGTATCCCTCGCTGCGCTCCGGCGCTTCGCCGCTTTTCGCAGGCTTCCGTGGAAAGGTTTCGCACCGGTACGGTCGCATCGTCCCGACTGCCAGTTCATCCCGGCACCGGCGTGACATCCCGGGTTATGTGGTCCAGCGCACAGATTTTTTTCCCGGCCCAAACCACATGGGACTCCCAAACACTTCGTATAAAAATCGTGAATGTTGCGTAAATAACGACTCTCAGGGGTTCAACTAATTAGCGCTCCGGCAGTGCATGAACTAGTCTTCTAAGGTCCATGTCAGCGTCGATAAACGGACCAGAAAATCCGGCTCGACGCACGAAGTATGGGCACGCATGACTGATGTCGCCAGATGCATCAACGGATAGTCACCGATGTCGTCTGGCGAGGCGTTGATGCTGGATTTCCGCTCGATGTCCAGCGCCGAATTCGGACCGTTCATGTCTTTAGCTCTGGCCTGTTGTCCGCTCAAGACCGGGTGGATCAGCCGGCAGGATCATGGGAGATTGAACCATGAAGTGCGTGCCCTATCGCCGCATCGGCGCCATCAGCTATGCAGCGTTGCTGATGTTCAGCGCCGAAAGCCACGCGCAGTCGCTCGAGACTCAAGCCGAACAGGCTAACCAGGCCGGCGTCGGCGCGTTGCGCGAAGAACTCAATCAACGCATCAAGGAAATCGATGCGCTCAAGCGCAAGCTCGCCGAGCAGGAGGCGGGTCTTGCACGGCTCAGCCGCGCGCTGGACGCCGACACGCTCGATACCCAGCGTGGCACAGGCGGAACCGATGCCAACGGGTTGCCGGTAGGCAACGCCGCGCCGGATGCGGCAGCGGCGGCTGGTGCTGCCGCTGCGCAGGCAGGCACCACAGGCGAGGCAACCTCACCCGCTCAGGCCGCGCAGCCGGCCGCCACTCAGACGGCGCAGCAGGCTCAACCGGTGGGCCAGGCGCCCGTGGTCGACTCGCGTCCGCCTGCCGTCGCGCCGATCTTCGATCAGCCGGGCGTGCTGACGCCGCGCCATACGCTGGTGGTCGAGCCGTACTTCAATTTTATGTATTCGTCGGAGAACCAGCTCTCGCTCGTCGGGTACACGGTC
Organism: uncultured Paraburkholderia sp.; assembly: GCA_937917025.1. Classification (GTDB taxonomy): domain Bacteria; phylum Pseudomonadota; class Gammaproteobacteria; order Burkholderiales; family Burkholderiaceae; genus Paraburkholderia. The sequence goes on along the minus strand of CALFSF010000519.1, from coordinate 6,777 downwards.
ATCCCGGCACTGCTGATCGGGTTGATCAACGTGAGCGAAGTAAAGACGACGACGCTGACAGGCGGTCTTGCCTTTCGCTACGGCCTGACGAACCGGCTCGAATTCGAACTGCGTGTGCCGTACGTGTATCAGACCAACGATACCGTCGCGCGCCAGATCTTCACGGGTGCCGCGTCCGACAGCGTGATCAGCAGCAACGGCAACGGTATCGGCGACGTCGAGATGACATTGCGTTATCAGTTAAACGAAGGCGGCCCGGACAAGTTCTACTATGTCGGCTGGCTGCGCTTCAAGACGGCGACCGGCAAGGGCCCATTCGATGTCTTGACCGACTGCGTGACGACCTGTATCGCCAATACGACAGGAACCGGTTTGCCGCTGCGGCAGCCCACCGGCTCCGGGTTCCTCGCGATCCAGCCAGGCCTCACGTGGCTGTTCCCGACCGACCCGGTCGTGTTCTTCGGCAATTTCAGCTATCTGCACAGCTTCGGGAAAGACGAGAGCCTCACGCTCATCAACGGCCAGGAGCCTCTTGGCAAGATCCAGCCGGGCGACATCTGGGGATTCAACATCGGCATGGGCCTCGCACTGAACGAGAAGGCGTCGGTCAGTATCGGCTACGACATGAGCATTGTTCAACCCACGAGCCAGAATGGCCAGACAGTGGTCGGTTCCGTGCGCACCATTCTCGGCACGCTGCTGATCGGTTATTCGTACCGGATTACGCCGAAGACCACGCTTAACTTTTCGATCGGCGCCGGGTTGACGCGCGACACGCCGGACCTCTCCCTCACGATGCGCGTGCCGATCTCCTTCTGAACAGCGTGACGGCAGTGCGCGAGCCGCCCCGGCCAGCCACCGCCGTATCCGCTAACGAGGACGCACGGCGCTGATGAGCGCGGAGTTCAACGTCATCCCAATGTTGGACGCCTTGAATGCGGCAAGCGAGTTGACACTCGTATTGATCGTCGTCAGCGCCTGAACCTGCTGGTTGTTCAACGAGTTCTGAATGACCGATCCGGTCAGCGCAGGCAACGCGCCCGGCGCCACCGTATTGTTCAATCCGTTCTGAACCAGCGCGCCGGTGTTGGCGTTCGCCAGCATCTGCGCCTGCTGTGGCGTCATCTGCGCGATGTTCGGAATGTTGAAGCTCGTCGATGCCACGAGATTGCCGTTCACGAAGGCCTCCCGCGAAATGCCGAACGACACCACGAGGCCCGACGGCAGGTCGAACCCGCCGCGCATGCTGTCGAGACGGTCGCTGTCGACCGCGACAAGGTCTGCGGACGCCCACGCCGGATCCTCGTCATCATCGTGTTTCGCCGCATGAGGCATCGCCGGCTGGGCCGCCAGATCCACGGTGGACTTCAGCGACACGGCCGCACGTTCCAGCAGGCCTTCTGCGGATGATGCTGTCACGGGCGCCGCTTCATTCGAATGCGCGACGTTCGGGGAAACAGCATCTGGCGTCGTGCGCGCCGCACTCCTCGCAGGCACAGCCGCTGAATCTGCGTTGCGCGCGACGTTGGAGGACATGGCGGAAGTGGAAACGATGGGTTGTCTGGCCAGATCGTCCGGCGCGTTTGGCACACGCGCGGTATTGGGCACCGCGCACATCGCGGGAACAGCAACGCTCACCGACATGCGCGGCGTATCCGCAACGCGCGCTGACGGGAGCACGGCATCCTTCACCGGCACGCCATCGTCTGCCGAAACAACCGGACGATGCGGCGTGTGCGCGACGTGCCTGGCGTGCGGCGCGGCAACCGTCGCTGGCACGGCAGTAGCGCTTGTTGAAACGGTCGGGGTTTCGTCGACCGGCAACGCGTCCCGTGCAGCATCTGCCGCAGCCGAAGAGTGGTCTGCCGACGCAGCCGGGTCATCCTGTGCATGCACGACATCCGGCGCGACGTTCAGCACCGGCTCGACATGATCGGCCGGCGCAACATTCGAGACCGGCGCAACATCATGTGCCGACGCGACATCACCGGTCGACGCCGCAGGCATCGCGTGCGAATCCTGCGGATCCTGCGAATCGGGGACCACGCTCGCCACCGGCGCACTACTCTCATCTGCCGACACGGCGGGTACAGAAAACACCGTGGGCACGTACCGCAGATGCGCGGACGCAGGTCTGGCAACCGACGTCTCGTCAGAATCCGGCGATTGCCAGACCGCCGTGCGCGCCGTGTACACCCCATCGGACGCCGCATCCGCTGCGGGCGCCACACCCGCACCTGCATCGGCCTCAGGCGCGACGCCGTCGGGCATATCGCCTTGCATCGCGGGCTCCGTATCCTGCGCGGTGTCATCCGTCATGCCCAACGCCGGGTCCGTCGACGTATTGCGCAACGAAAGGACCCGTCCGGTGGCAAGAACCGAAGGGTCGCTGGTTGCCGCCTCGGCGCCAAACGACGACATCGCCCCGCACACCAGAGTGGCGATGCCAGCGAGCTTCAGATGTTCAGGTTTCATCGTCGCTCTCAGAATTCACCGGGGCCGAGCTTCGGCACCACCACGCTAAACAGGCCTTCGCGCGGAATGCCGGTGTAAAGCGGCGCATCCGGCGCGACGTGCCAGTCCCCGGCATCGTTGAATTTCGCCATCTCGTGCCGGTTGTGAATCACGAACAGCACGCGGTCCTGCCACTTCTCCTCGAAACTCGCCTTCGACATCGCCCGCGTGCCGGTGGCAGGGTCACCAATCAGAATCCGCCCGTTGCGCACACCCTTGATCACCACGAAATGGTGATAGCCGTGTTCGACAATCAGCACGATCGCAGGCGTTTTTGTCTGCTCGAGTTTTTCGAGCGGCGCTTCATAACCATCCGCCTCGAAACCTCGTGAGACCAGAAAGCGCCGGATATCCAGCAGCGAAAATCCTTCCCTGCGGATCTTGGCCTGATCGCCATGCTGGAACATTTCGGCGAAGACCTGCTGTTCGCTGACGGGATAATCGTACTGGTAGGTCAGCAATGTCGCGAGGGCCGCCGAGCCGCAGCTGAAGTCGTATTGCTGCCGGATAGTTCGCTTGAAGCGGGCTTCCTTCAGGCTCGTCACGTGCATCGCGTAATAGCCGCCGGAAGGATCCGCGATATCGATCGGATCCGCGAGCGCGGCCGACATCCCGACCCCGCACGAAAGCGCGATGCAGATGGCGAAGGATTTCATCACTCAGTTCCCGAAGCGAACGTTCAGCACCGTCGCGTTCTGGATCAGGACGTTGGCGCCGCTGTTCTGGATGACCGTAGGCAGTCCGCTTGAACTGGCGAACGAGCCTTCGCTGATCGAATTGGAACCGGTCTCGACCTTGTAAGCCGAGTTGTTGGCTACCGATCCGGTCAGGTAGTTCTGGCCAATCAGTGCATCGCCGCCCCGATGCTCGTCGAGTTGTCCGTCGGTCATCGCCACGCCGAAACTGTCGCGCGGCGTGCGCCCCGAGGTTGTTACGGAGGAGGCGGTTGCAGGTGTGACGGTATCGGACACCGCCGCGGGTGCGAGCGGCCCGTCACCTGTCGCCGCGGCTTGCGCCGCCGGAGGAGGCAATGGCAATTCGTCCGCTGCCTGGGCAGCGAAGGCAACCGTCGCCATCACGACCGGTAACACGAGCAGCGAAATGCTCTTTCGCGCTTGCATGAATGTCTCCTTGGTCTTGCATGCGGCGAGCGGCAGCTGCATGAAAAGACCGGATAGTTGCGTGCTGCTGGTCCACGCTGTCGGCCTGACAACGGGCCGGTGTTGCCGTGAGGCGCTTCAGCGTGCGCCCCACGGCAAACCCCCTTTCAGCTTTCAGGAGAATCCGCCATGGCTCAATGGCCCACAGCCAGATTCGCCTGCACGGTGACAGCCTGTTGCACGAACGAAGCAGCGCCGGCGTTCTGGTTCATGACCGAGATACCCGCTGCCGACTGTGCCGCCGCCGTCATCGTGTTGCTCATGTCGAACGTGCCTGCATCGACCGCGTTGGCGCCACCCGCACCGCCAGCCGCGCCGACACCACCCGTACCGGTGCCGCCGGTACCCGTGGCGCCTGCCGCGCCTGCAACGCCAGCCGCACCTGCCGCACCTGTGCCGCCGGTTGCGCTGCCGTTGCTGGCTGTCGACATCGAGCTGCCGTTGGTACCGCTACCGCCAGTACCCGTGCCGCCCGCACCGCCAGTGCCTGCGTTCGCCGTAGCCGCACCGCCGGCGCCGCCGGTACCCGCGCCGGAACCGCCCGACGCCGTCACCGCGCCGGTCGTGCCGGTTCCGGCCGTCCCCGTGCCAGCCCCGCCAGTACCGCTACCCGCACCGCCTGCTGCGCCGGCACCGCCCGCGCCACCGGCCGACGTCGCGGTTGCAGTGGAATAACGCGCAGCGGTCGAACCGCTGCCGTCGCCGCCACCGCCACCGTTACCGCCGTTGCCGCCGTTGCCGCCGCCGTAACCGCCAACGCCGATGGCGGAGCCTCCGCCAGCCCCGCTGAGCGCAACAGACGATCCACCACTGCCTCTGCCGTTGCCACCCTGCGTGCCGCCGGCACTTGCGGAGCCACCGTTGCCGCCCGCACCGCCGTAACCGGTCCCGGCAGTCGCGCTGCCGTTCTTGACGTTACCGGCGCTCGCGCTGCCGTTCTGCGCACTGCCGCCATTGCCGCCGTTACCGCTTGCGCCGGCGTTACCGCCATTGCCGCCGTAACCGTCGCCGCCATAGCCCGCGCCTCCCTTGCCACCGCGGGCGCCTGCGGCGCTGCCCCAGTTGCCGGCGTTATTGCCGATTCCCGAGACGCCCACGTAGCTGACCGAGCCGTCCAGCTTGCTCAGCGCAACAGCGGTGGAGCTATTAAAGGAGTCCTGATTTACCGTCGCATACGACGCGATTTCGTTGGCGTTACTGCCGGTCGTCGTCGTCTGGTTGCCGGTTGCGGAAGCACTCAGACTGTTCGCGCCTGACGTGGACGTCTGGTCACAGGACTTCGTGTTGTCGCTACAGGGGTTGGCCATCGCGTACCCGCTGCAACCCAGGGCCAGGGCTACAGCAGACGCCATTAGAGTTCTTTTCATCACACTCTCCTGGGGCCTAATGGCCAACGGTCAGATTCGCCTGAACAGTGACGGCTTGCTGTACGAGCGACGCCATCCCGCTGTTCTGGTTCATCACCACAATGCCCGCCGCCGACTGCGCCGCGCCCGTCATGGTGTTGGCCATGTCGAAGGTGCCTGCACTGACAGCGTTGGTCCCACCTGCGCCACCTGCACCGCCGACTGCTCCGTTGCCTGCGCCGCCGGTACCCGTTGCACCCGCGCCGCCTGCACCGCCAGCCGCACCCGCCGCACCGACACCCGCGGTTGCGCTGCCGTTCGACGCCATCGAGCTCGAACCGCCGTTGGTCGCCGTGCCGCCAGTACCCGTGCCGCCGGTACCGCCTGTGCCTGCCGTCGCCGTCGCTGCACCGCCGTTGCCGCCTGCGCCCGCACCTGCGCCGCCCGTACCCGAGGTCGCGCCAGTCGTGGCCGCTCCGCCGGTACCCGAGCCCGCGCCGCCCGTGCCGCCGCCGGCACCGCCTGCTGCACCGGCACCGCCCGCGCCGCCCGCGGAAGTTGCCGTCGCGGTCGAGTAACGATGACCGTCGGCACCACCGCCGCTGCCACCATATCCGCCGCCACCGCCACTACCGCCGTTGCCGCCTACCGAGCCGCCAGCGCCACCGCCGAGACCGCCTGCCGCGAGGCTTCCTGCGGCCCCGAGCGCGCCCTTGCCGTAGCCGTTGCCGCCCTGCGTGCCGCCCGCATGGGCGCTGCCGCCCCTGCCGCCGTCTCCCGCATTGCCGTCACCGGCGATTGCGCTGCCATTGGTGGATTTGCCGGCAGTCGCGCTGCCGTTGTTCGCATCGCCGCCGTTGCCGCCAGCGCCGCCATTGCCGCCGTTGCCGCCATTGCCACCGAGCGCGGCCCCCCCATAACCGGCACCGCCCTTGCCGCCGGCTGCGCCTGCTGCGCTACCCCAGTTGCCGGCCTGATTGCCGATTCCGGAGACGCCGACGTTACTGACCGTACCGTCCAGCTTGCTCAATGCGACGACCTTCGTCGTGTTAAAGGAGTCCTGCCAGACACTTGCGCCGGATGCTATTTCGTTGGCGTTACTGCCGGTGCCCGTTGTTTGAGTCGAGGTTGCAGAACTGCTTAACGTGTTGGTGCCGCTTGTCGAGGTCTGATCGCAAGCTTTTGAGTTGTCACTACATGGATTTGCCATCGCGTAGCCGCTGAAGCCTAAAGCCAAGGCCGCAGCGGACGCCAGTAGAGTCTTTCGCATGGAATCCTCCTGATTTTCATTCGGGGTGGGCGGCTTGGCAGACTTCACCAATCCGCCGCACCTAAATGCATAGGCGATGCCATCTGCGTAAGTGATTGAAACTAAAGGGGAAGATAGTTTTACCGCAATGCGGAATAATTTTCCGAGGGTTTTCCCTGCGGTTTTTTGTTTCTGAAATGCAACGTGTCGCGTGATGAAACGACCATGCCGGTTTTTTGTGCGATCGCACATTGTGTTTTAATTCAAACGGTTAGCGCTTAATCGTGAGACGGACGGTGCGCTCCAGAAAACGTTTCGGTTTTGTCGGACTCAATGAATGCATGCGGGCGAATGTGGACTCGCGGCGTCCCATCATTTGGGGGTTCAGCCTTGGCTGGCGTGGCTTCTGTGCGATGGAACACATTTGTCAGGGGTCGAAAGAAAGAATCGCGACCCCCTCAACAACGTATCTTTTGAAGTTAATGCGCGTTTCAACTGGCGCTTTCCG